>NZ_JBFALC010000010.1:0-228698 GCF_040656035.1 Streptomyces sp. NPDC050211 | reverse complement strand
CACGGCCAACACCGGGGAATGACCAACATCAACTGACAGCGTGAGGTCCACTTTTCATCTGGTGCCCCCGGTCCACGATTCAGCCGTTACCGACAGATGGGTGTCGACGCTCGCGGGTGCTGGTTGTCACCGGTCTGGCGAGAGGCATCAAGGCCCGCTCTTCAGAAGGCATACATCCAGCACCCGACTCGAACATCCGAAGAACTGCGCCACTCCCTCGGGATGCCCTTGGAAAGGGATTAGTTCTTCAGATGGGCGAAGCCGTCTTCGACCGGGGGCGCGGGTGGCCTTGAAGCCGGTTCAGGAGGGCAGGGTGGTGCGCTTGAGTTCCTCGAAGACCCCCATCGACTTGCTCGCCTTCGATCGGCCCCATGCGCTGCTGCAGTTCGTCGCGGACGCGGGGTAAGTTCAGGGACCAGTACGTCAGTTGCACGCTGATCAGCCGGTCGAGTAACCGCAGCGGACGGCGGCTTGCCGTGCCGCCGTCCTGGATGGCGCGGCGGCCGGCGTAGAGCAGCTCGAAGCACCACAGCAGCGTGAAGTATGCGGTCCGGACGTCGGGAGGTCGTCGTCGCGGATGGAGTTGGGGGAGTGCAGCAGGGTTCCCAGCAGGTCGAGGGCTTTCGCCACCTCGCCGCTTGTCAGGTCGGCGTGGAGCAGACGGGCCAGTTCGAAGTCGCCGTGCCGGCGCTGCCAGTAGAACAACCGCTATCGACGTCGACAAGGACACGATCGAGATCACGAGCGTTACCGTTTCAGTCACGCGCGTGACCTTCTCCAAGCCGACGCCGACATGCTCGTGCCGGCCATCTGCTGCCGGCCCGTGCGCGTCCTCACGGTTCGGCAGGTGACGTCCAGGTGCCGTGGTCAGCTCCTGGAGAACCGCGGGTGGAGGCTTGCCAACCTCGGTCCGGCTGAACGATCGTGAGCCGGTGACCGACCCGAGTCCCGCTCAGCGACGCATCGTGTCCGGAGCCCGCAACGCGGCACGCATTCTGGCCCTCGGCGGTCTCCTGGCCGTCGCCGTAGTGCTTACCCGTCTCCTGGCGGGCGGCCAGTCCCTCCAGGTGGCCTCGGTCTCCGTGCCGGTCGACCGGATGTGGCTCGTCTTCACCGCGCTGACGGTCGCTCACGCGTTCACGGCGCGGTTCCTCGCCGCCCACATCAAGGACTATCGGAACCGGATGCCGTCACCCGAGCGTGCGGGCTGGGTGTTCGATGAGATCACGACCGAGGGAAACGTCTTCGTCCACGGGATGATCTCGCGTGCCGTCTCCCGGCGTCGGCTGAGCTTCGTCCATCGGATGTCACGCCATGATCCATCCGCCTGGGTAGCTCGGGGCGCCAGCATCCTGCTGGTCATTGCGGTCCCCCCATGGTGGTGGGGCAGGTCCGGGCTCCAATGGAATGGGAACGGCGGGCTGGTGACGCTCGCGCTGGTACTGCCGCTCGTCAACTGGTGGGCGGGCAGCAAGTGGCTGATCAGCCTGTCCCGGCTGGAGGCCCTCCGGAACACAGCGGAAAGATCGGCGCGGGACTCCGTCGCTGAATGGCACATCCGCGACCTCGCGGGCCTACCAACGCGGCTGTTCCGCCCCCTCCCGAGCACGGTCTTCGAGCGGAGTATCAGCACCTCCCGTTGGTTGGCCGAGCGCCCCCTGCCGATCAGTGACACACCGGCTCAGCCGCCGGTGGCACCCTCCCGCCCGACCGACCCGCTTCCCCCGGTCGAATCTCTCACGGACTCCCAGCGGGCCGACATCGCCATCACGTACCTCGTCCTGCGGGCCTCCTTCCCCGAAGCGGACCTTCCCGCGGATCCATGGTTTGTGACGGACGCGGAGCGCTCGCAGTACCAGTCCCATTGGGCACAAGACCGTTTCCAGGTGGCGTCCGATCGGCGGCATTGGACCGAGATCGAGCTCTCCAACTGACCGCCGAGCGGCTCCGTACGACAAGGGGTACAACCGTGGTTGAGTGGACCGAGCGACCTTCTGCTGGACGAGCGGCACCTGCCTCGAGGAAGATATGGCTCTTCCTCACGGTGTCTGGGTCATGCTGACCGTATACACGGTGCCCTGTCGGGACACTGCGTAGAGATGGTCGTTGGTGGCCATGACGGACGGCCGGTGCCGGCCGGTGCCGTTTCCTCTGTGGCGCTGTTGCCAGAGTCGTTCTCCGTTGCGGGCATCCAGGGCGGTCACGTTGGCGTCCCCGGCGGCGAGATAGATGTGATGGCCGACCACGGTGGGGGTTGCGGAGATACGTAGACCTATGTGGGTGGACCACCGTCTCGCGCCGGTGTTGTCGTCGATCACCGTGATGGTTCCGTTGTGATAGGCCAGGCACACGGTGGCGTCATGTGCCACTGCTTGGTGCGTGAGCTGGTTCTGATCGGTGGGGTCCGGCAGTAGTGGGACGGTGGCTTTGCGGGTGCGGGTGTCCAGGCGGACCAGGGCGCCGCGTCGCTGCCCGCCGATGGGGTCCTTGAAGTACAGGGCACTTGGCGTCGATGTCTGGTAATGGAGTTCACCGTCCATGGTGGTGCCCCATCGTGACCTACCGGTGTGCTCGTCCAGCGCGGTGACGGTGGTGCGGGAGCGCACGGTCGTGGTCAGGTACAGCCCGTGGGCGGTGGCGACCAGGTAGGGGATGCCGGGGAACTTTCGGGACCATCGAACGGCCCTTGTGTTCAGGTCGATGGCTTCAATCCTGCGCCCGAAGACGAGGAAGAACGTGGTTGCGGACAGACGGACTTCCCGGACGAGTTCGGTGAACGTTCTGGCCCACAGGGTCTGTCCGGTCCGGATGTCCACAGCACGGAGTCGTCTGTAGTCGACGTCGTATTGGGCGTACAGGAGGGTGTTTTCTGAGATGCCTACGAGATCTACAAATGTGTCCGACCAACCATCGCCGTCCGTGTTGCCCCTGCCTTTGTAGGCGGGGATCGCGTGCCGCCAGGCGATGGCGCCGTCGTCCGTATCGAGGCGCAGCAATGTCCGCCCGCCGACCGCGCAGTAGATCGAGTCTGTGTCGGGCATGCAGGTCTCTCCCGAGCCCGGGTCGTCGTTGATCTTGGTCTCCCATGGTCTCCACCCGGCCGGCGCTGGGTGCGCCAACAGCCACGGTGTCGGCATTCCGCCGGTGGCCGCGATGGTCCCGCCCGCGGCGAGGACAACCAGGGCCGTCACACCCGCCACCCAGGCGGGCACGGGCCGGGATGCCCACCGCAGCACTCCCGCACCCGCCCTGCGCAACATGGCCGACCTCCTCGCAGCCCGTGGCGGCGCTGAAGCGGCATCCAGACCCGTCAGAAGCTCTTCGACGCCGGGACGGTCGACCGGGTTCTTGGCCAGACACGTCTCCACGAGCCCGCGGATGCTGTCGGGTACCTCGGCGAGCGCTGGCTCTTCGTGGACGACTTGATAGGCGGCGGCGTAGGGGCTTTCGGCATCGAATGGGCTACGACCCGTGGCAGCAAAGGTGAGCACGCACCCGAGAGAGAACACATCGGCCCCCAGCCCGGTCTCACGGTCGGTGAGAAACTGCTCGGGGGCCATGAACGCCGGCGTGCCGACCACATGACCTGTCTCGGTGAGCGGGTTGCCGTCCAGGGCCCGAGCGATGCCGAAGTCGATGACTCGCGGGCCGTCCGAGGTCAGCAGGACATTCCCGGGCTTGAGGTCGCGGTGGACTACGCCTGCGCGATGGATGTCACGCAGTGCAACGACCAGAGCGCGGGCCAGGCGGAGCAACTCCCCGCCCGCCAGCGGGCCCTGCCGGTCCACACGCTCGCTGAGAGACTCGCCCGGCATGTACACAGTGGCCATCCAGGGTTCCGGCGCGCACGGATCGGCATCAACCACCGCCGCCGTGAAGCCACTGTGCACCATCCGCGCCGCGGCCACCTCCAGTTCAAAACGCGCCCGGAACTCACGGTCCTCGGCCCACTGGCGGCGGATCACCTTCAACGCGACCGCGCGCCCGTCCGGGGAGCGGGCCAGGTACACCACGCCCATCCCACCCGCGCCCAACCGGCCATCCAACCGGTAACCACCCACCTCGGTGGGATCGCCCTTCAGCAGCGTCACCCAAGCTCCCTCGCGGGTGACGCCTGCGGCTCAGCCATGCACGCCCCCGGCTTGATATCTGACAGCACGACGAACGGCGGCCAGCAGCAAGCTGCCAAGAGCCTCACTGAATCCTCTGAGGGCTCTGTGGCACTGCTGTGATCTCGGCCGCATCGTCCGTAGCGGAGGCGTGACCATGGTTCCCCGCTGGTCCACGCGGCGAGTCCGCGCTACGGGCACGCGGCGGGCACGCCCGTGCGGCTCTGGTCTGCGGGGCCTCCGACATGCTGTGCGCTCGGCCAGGAGTGAGAGGCACCCACAGGGCTGGGAGAAATCGGCGAGCTCCCAGCCCTCACGCCTCTTTACGCGCGGGTGCAGTTCGGCAGGTGCCGAGCCTGGACCCAGCCCCAGCGGCGTGCGTCAGGGGAGTAGCCGAATACCCATTGGGCGGGGTCGTACGGCCTGCCGTCGGCGCGGCGGCAGGTGGTGCGGGTGATGTGGAAGACCCAGCCCTTTCCGACGTTGCCGGTGGCGAACTTCACGGGCCCGTTGCGTAGCGTCCCGGTCGTTCCGACCTTCACGCTGCCCCTCTTGCGTCCCGGGTCGGGCGTGATGTCCACGAGCTTGACGCGATTGTCTCCGCCGGTCGCATGGCGCTGCTGCAGTGCCGGTGCGTAGCTGTTGGGGTCGGGCCGGTTGGCCAAGTCCCGGGGGTGCGCCACACGAGGGAACTTCCGTGCGACGGGGTCGATCAGACAGCTCTTCCTGATCCACCCCCACCAGGGCGCGGTCTGTGCCCGTTGCCGTGCACCGTCGCGGACGAGTGCGTAGCCGCCCGCGGTGTACCGCACGCCGACGATCCTGCTGGCCGTTGACGGGCCCGCCGGCCAGGTCCGGTCGTTGACGCCGCGATGCGGATAGTTCCAATGGACAGCGCATGCCGGGCCGTCGGCCTTCACCTTGGTTTTGTTGGTGTAGTGCACCTTGGGAGGGCGATTGGGCTCAGCCGTTGCTGTCGGACCAACGACTCCGATCGCGAGTGTCGTCACCAGAACGGCCGAGCCGGCAACCGCTGCAGCCCTCGCTTGGCTCCACGCCTGTATGCGCATCGGGAAGTCCCTTCGTCAGGTCCGTGAGTATTGGTGGCCTTCGCCGCGCAGGATCTTCCCGAGGGCGAAAAGCACCTGCCACAAGCGGCGCACCGGGCCATCCAGATAGGTGAAACAGTGATGTTCGATGACGGATGGAAGGTGACTGCTGTCTGCATGGGCCATGTCGCGCACAGGCGAGGCCGGTCAAGCTTCCTCAGTCACACTGACGGCGGCCAGCAAGATTTCCCCCGAGTATGGCCAGATACGGGGTGACTGTGCGTAATCGCCATCGGATTGTCGTCCTCGGGCTTACATTGCCGCGTCCGTAGGCAGCCAGATGGGTTGACCTCAACTCTGCTTGAGGTTGAAGGGTTGAGCCGTCGGGCGAGCCGCAGACAGGAGCGGCCGTCGCGAGGTGAGGGGTCATCGTGATCGACACACAGAGCATCTTGGTCATCGGCGCAACCGGCAATCAGGGCGGAGCCACCGCAAGACAGTTGCTTTCTCGCGGATGGAGCGTCCGCGCCCTGGTCCGCAACCCGGACAAGCCAGAGGCCCAGGCCCTCAAGGAGCAGGGGGCGACCCTCGTCCGGGGCGACTTGGACAATGAGGCGTCCGTGCGTAGCGCCATGACCGGCGTTCACGGCGTGTTCAGCGTGCAGGCACTCGCGTACGAGCCGGCAACGCTCGCCGCAGAGGTCCGCCAAGGCAAGGCGGTGGCGGACGCGGCCAAGGCCATGGGGGTCGAGCACCTCGTGTACAGCTCCGTGGGAGGGGCCGAACGCCGCACTGGGATCGACCACTTCGAGAGCAAGGCCGAGATCGAGCGGCACATCCAGGCCCTCGAACTGCCCGCCACCATCCTGCGGCCGGTGTTCTTCATGAACAACCTGCTGCACTACGCCGACGCCGAGGGCGAGCGGCTCATGTCGCTGCCTGTGAAGCCAGACAAGCCGATGCAGTTGATTGCCGGCGACGACATCGGGTTCTTCGCTGCGGCCGCCTTCAACGACCCGCAGAAGTACATCGGCCGCCAGATCGAGCTGGCTGGCGACGAGGTCACCTTCCCCGAGGTAGCAGAGATCTATGAACGGGTCACCGGCACTCCAACGCGCTTCGAGGCCCTGCCGATCGAGGAGCGCATGTTCGAGTGGTTCGCGGAGGAGGGCTACGAGGCGGACATCCCCACCCTGCGGCGCCTGCATCCAGCCCTCATGTCCTTCGAAGACTTCCTGTCCCGACGGCTGCAGACACCCGTCTCCTGACCCCCTGTCCAGCCCTGTCCACACTCGAGACCGCAACCAACCGGGCAGCGAGCGCGCCCCCGGGGCGTCGCCGCGCGGCCTACGGGTCCGCGGGCCGGCACGATTGCCGCCGTGCGGGTCGGCGCGGATGCCCGTCACTCGGAAGCGCGCTTACGCCGTTGTCGCTCGGTGAGCCATGAGGCGGTGAAGAACACCGGCACGGCGATCCCCACCAGCAGTGCGGAGCCGGTGAACGCGCTGGTCAGAAAGCGGCCCCCCATGCGCGCCACCCCGTGGTAGTAGCCGACCACCACGGCCATCAGCAGCACGTATCCGCCGACGGCGGTGCCGAGCACCTGGCGGATCAGGCCGGGCCAGCCGGGTCCGGGCACGCCGGGAGCGAGTTGCTTCGCGAGTCGGATCCCCGGCCGCCCTCTCCGGGCCGGGCCTGTGCCGGCGAAGGAGCCGCAGGCCAACGGCGAGGTACCCCATGACCAGCAGGTAGCCAACCAGCATGAGCCCGATGTTCAGAGGGAGGGGGAGCACGGCACGGGCCCTCTTCTCTGAACTACCGGCGGCAGCGCGGCAGCGGCTGCCGTACAGTGGCGTTTCCGTGGACGGACCTCATAGCTTGTGCATCCGTGACTGATCCGAAGACGCGCCCCAACCGACACGACCTCGGCCGAGTGTTCAACGAGGTGCCTGAGCTCTACGACCGGGTCCGGCCGGGATACCCCGACGAGTTGTTCGCGGACCTTCGCGCCGTCACCGGCATGGACCAACGGTCGTCGGTGCTGGAGGTGGGCTGCGGTACTGGTCAGGCGACGCGCTCGCTGGCAGCGCTCGGATGCTCAGTGACCGCCATCGAGCCGGGTGCCGACATGGCCGCATTTGCTCGCCAGCGTCTCGCCTCTTTCCGCAACGTCCAAGTCGAGGAGTCGACGTTTGAGGAGTGGGACGACTGCGGTCGACGCTGTGATGTTCTCGTGGCTGCGTCGTCGTGGCACTGGGTCGACCCGTCGATTGGCTGGCAGCGAGCGCACGACGTGCTCTATCCCACAGGCTGGATGGCGCTGCTCGGCAACGTCGTTGTCCGCCGACCGGGAGAACCGGAGGTGTACGCCGAGACCGCCGATCTACACGAGCGGTTCTGCCCCGGGAACCCCGACTGGGGTCATCCTCCCCTGGAGGACGACGTGCGCACCACCGACGAGGGCTGGGGCCTGGTCGACGATCCCGGAGAATTGTTCGGCCCAACGATCATGCGCTGGTATCCAACCGTTCAGTGGTTCACCGGGGACGGCTTTGCCGATCACCTTCGCTCGTTGTCGCTGTACCGGAGACTCGATCGCGACGTCCGTGAGCCTTTGCTCGACGCCGTTGCCGAGCGGATCCGCACGCGGATGGGCGACCGAGCATCACGCCGTTACCTGACCGTCCTCCGTGTTGGACGGCGCGCCCAGTGAGGCGAGGGACCCGCCCCTGAACTAACTCGAAGGTCTCGTAGCTGTGCTGGTCCGTGTCGCGATCTGGCTGAAGGTAGGCATACCGAGGTCGATCACCTTGCAGTGCCGTTCTCGTTCCGAGTCGAGCTGGGCCCGCTTCTCCTCGGCGCTGACGAGGCTGACTTGGAGTCCTTCGATCTCACCGAGCCATCCCTCCTGTTCTGCTTCGGTGATTCGGGCGATCAGGTTGTCGCGGATCTCGACGAGGCGGTGTCTCTGCGCCGGATCCGGGCGCAGCATGGAGCATCGAATACACGCTTGCGATGCCCCATGCTCGCCATAAACCCGAAATGCTGCCACGCCTCGATGAGATCGAGGAGGACCTGTTGGCCCGCCGCGCCCGCGCCGAGCGCGAGACATGGCTGGGTGAAGTCGAGGGCATGGACATCACCCTCACTTACCTCCGGCAGAAACGGGAGGAGACCAAGCGTCTGACCTGAATCGCACCAGCCGAGCTCGGCATACTGGGCGTCGCCGCGGCCGCTGATCTGAGTTCCCGTCGGGTCGTTCCCAGCACGACGACCGAGCTGGGAACGACCCACTCAAACCAGGTTTCCGAAACACGCTCATCGCGGCATGAGCGATCTCGCGCTGCCAGGCGGCGGTGTCGGTCCTGCTGCACATCGCCAAGTACACCGCCCGGCCTCGCCCGGCGGTGGTCGCTGAACTCATGGCCTACGTTCCCCTTGCAGTCGTGGCCGGCTAGCGCCGGTTCGCAGATGCGCCGGTCGCGGGGCGTCGGGCTTCTTGGAGGGGCCGCTCAACAGCAAGCTCAATGCACACCCGAGCCCCATCAGGAATAGGGGAACCGCAGCAAGATCAATCTCACCGGGATTTCCTGTACCTCAACTCAGTACGCGGCGGCAGGTTGTCCGGCGCCGGCAGCGTACTGCCACCAGGCTGCCCACCTGACGATCGACTGTCCCTCATGCACGCTCGTACAGGCGGATGGCCCTCGGCCCCGCTCACTTCCTATACACCGCAGCCCCCGGGGAGGTTCCACCCTCGACTCGGAACGCCGCCTCGCTCCGCATGAGTCGACAAGATCACGACGATGGCCGGCCGACCATGCGTGCCTGATCAGCCGCGGTCACCCGGTAACCGCATTACGTCGAAGCTGCGGCCGTTGTCGCAGCTCCACAGCGGCCGGTGCTTCGGACCCGGGCAGCAGGGCCGCTCCGCCATCGGCGTGCCGCCGAGAGCAGCGCGAGGGCCACATCGGCGACGGCGCTGACCCGACGTCGTTCACCGACCGGCGGGCCCACGACCTGATGACCGACGCTTTCGGGCCCGGGTCCAACGGTCCGCCCACCCGTTGTCATCGACCAGACCATGGCGCCCGGCTCCCAGGGTTCCTCGCTCGGCTCGCAGACCCGGAAGGCGATCGACGGCGTCGACGGCGCGGCGACGGTGACGCAGCTACCGCCGACGGAGGACGGCGACGTGCTGGTCGCCGCGGTGTACTCCGAGACGTCCCCACGGAGCGCCGACACACCACGGACCTGACGAACAGCCGGTCGACGGCGGCGGTCGCCGGCACAGACGCAGACGGCTGCGCCACCGACACCACCGCGTCCCAGATCGACTTCCGCGATGTCGTCGCGGTCGGCTGCCGCTCGTCATCGGCGTGGTCGTCACACTCGCCTTCCTGATCATTCTGGCTGTCTTCCGCGGCCTGCTGGTCGCCCTGAAGGGCAGCTGTGCTGCACGTGCTGCGCCGCGTCCTACGGCGTTGTGCCGATGATGGTGTTTGCGATCATCTTCGGGCTGAGCTGAACTGCGAGATCTTCCTGCTGTCGAGGGTGCCCGAGGCCTGGCTGCGCACCGGTGACGCCAGGGCGTCCGCCGCCCCCGCCCTGGAGATCACCGCCCGCGTCATCACCTGCGCGGAGCTGATCATGGTGAGCATGTTCGCGGCGTTCATCGTCAGCGACAACATCGGGGTGAGGATGCCCGGCCCGGGCCTGGCCGTCAGCGTCCTCATCGACGCTACATCGTCCGTCTGCTGCTGCACCGGCCGTGATGATGCTGCGGGCCGCCACGCCTGGTGGACTCCGCGCCTGCTGGATCGGGTGCTGCCGCACATCGTTGCCGAGGGCGAGAGCGAACGGAAAGTGCCCCTGAGACAGCCACCAATGGGCGGATGCAGCGTTCCTCAGGGTGGGTAGGCCGGTGGTGGTGCGGCCGGCAGGCCGTGACCGGACTGATGGCGGATGCGAGGAGAAGCCCATGGACTACTACGATCTCGGCACCCATTCCCGCCCCGTGACGACCTCGTCCGCCGAGGCCCAGCTGTGGTTCGACCGCGGCCTGGTGTGGACGTACGCCTTCCACCACGAGGAAGCCGTCCGCTGCTTCGAGGCCGCGGCCGCGGCGGACCCCGGTTGCGCCATGGCCCAGTGGGGCATCGCCTACGCGCTCGGCCCCAACTACAACAAGCCGTGGGAGGCCTTCGACGGCGACGACCTGCAACGCACCGTCGACCGGACCCACGCCGCCGTGGAACTCGCCCACGCCAGGGCGGCCGGCACCACGCCCGTCGAGCAGGCCCTGATCCAAGCCCTGCGCGCCCGCTATCCGCAGGCGGAGGCGGTGGAGGACTGCTCGGTGTGGAACGCGCCCTACGCCGAGAGCATGCGCGCCGTCTACGACCTCGCGCCCGACGACCTGGACGTGGCCACGCTGTACGCGGACGCCCTCATGAACCTCACGCCCTGGCAGCTGTGGGACCTGCCCACCGGAGAGCCCGCCGAAGGTGCCCGCACGAGGGAGGCCAAGGCCGTCCTGGAAGGCGCACTGGCCACCGAGGAGGGGGCACGCCACCCGGGCCTGCTGCACCTCTACATCCACCTGATGGAGATGTCCCCGACCCCGGAGAACGCCCTTCCGGTCGCCGACCGGCTGCGCGACCTCGTGCCGGACGCGGGGCATCTGCAGCACATGCCCTCGCACCTGGACGTGCTGTGCGGCGACTACCGGCGCGTCGTGTCGGACAACACCCGTGCGATCGCCGCCGACGAGAAGTTCCGGGCCCGCTCCGGCGCGATGAACTTCTACACCCTGTACCGATCGCACAACTACCACTTCAAGATCTACGGTGCGATGTTCCTCGGCCAGTCCCGAACCGCACTTCAGACGGCCGCCGAACTCGAAGCCTCCATCCCCGAAGAACTGCTGCGGGTGCAGAGCCCGCCCATGGCCGACTGGCTGGAGGGCTTTCTGGCCATGCGGGTCCACGTCCTGATCCGCTTCGGCCGCTGGGCGGACATCCTCGAACTGCCCTTGCCCGCCGACCCGGAGCTCTACAGCGTGACCACCGCGATGCTGCACTACGCCCGCGGCGTCGCCCTCTCGGCGACCGGCCGCATCCCGGAGGCCGAGACCGAACGCGAGCTGTTCCACCGTGCCCTAGCCCAAGTCCCGCCCACCCGCATGCTGTTCAACAACACCTGCGCCGACATCCTCGCCGTCGCCTCGGCGATGCTGGACGGGGAGCTGGAGTACCGCAAGGGCAACCACGACACCGCCTTCGCCGCCCTGGAACGGGCCATCGACCTGGACGACAACCTCCCGTACGACGAGCCCTGGGGATGGATGCAGCCCACCCGGCACGCCTACGGCGCCCTCCTCCTGGAACAGGGCCGCGTCGCGGAGGCCGAAGCGGTCTACCGCGCCGACCTGGGCCTGGACGACTCCCTCCCGCGCGCCCTGCAGCACCCCGGCAACGTCTGGTCCCTGCACGGTTTCCACGAGTGCCTGCTCCGCCTCGGCAAGCTGGGGGAGGCTCGCATCGTCGCCCAGCAGCTGAAGATGGCCGCCGCCATGACGGACATCCCCGTTGAGGCGTCCTGCTTCTGCCGCCTGGAGCGAGACGCCAAGGACGACTGCTGCGCCCCGGAGCACTGACGGACAGGGGGATCGTCCTCACCGTCGTAGCGATCCCGACATGGCCAAAATTTAAGGCAGTTGATTGACGTAAATATTCGAGGCCCGATTGACTGCGCCCATGACCTCCCCCCACGCCTCACCCGGCCCCGACGCGCCCGGCCTGGACCTCGAGTCGCTGCGCGCCCGCTACCGAGCCGAGCGGAACCGCAGAATCCGCCCCGACGGCGGCGGCCAGTACCAGCGGCTCGCCGGAGAGTTCGGCTACTACGCCGACGACCCGTACGCCGAACCGCTGCCGGGCCGCGAGCCGTTGACCGACCGGGTCGAAGTCGCCATCGTCGGCGGCGGGTTCGGCGGACTGCTCGCCGGCGCCCGGCTCCGGCAGGCGGGCGTCGCATCGATCCGCGTGATCGAGAAGGGCGGCGACTTCGGCGGCACCTGGTACTGGAACCGCTACCCCGGCATCCACTGCGACATCGAGTCGTACATCTACATGCCGCTGCTGGAGGAGGTCGGCTACGTCCCGCAGTGGAAGTACGCCCCCGGCGAGGAGATCCGCCGCCACGCCCAGGCGATCGGGCGGACCTTCGACCTGTACCGCGACGCCTGCTTCCAGACCCAGGTCACCGAACTGCGCTACGACGACGCCGAGTCGGAGTGGATCCTCACCACCGACCGGGGCGACAGGATGCGGGGACGCTACGTCGTCACCGCCAGCGGCACCCTCAGCGAGCCCAAGCTGCCCGGCATCCCCGGCATCACCGACTTCAAGGGCCACACCTTCCACACCAGCCGCTGGGACTACGCGTACACCGGAGGCGACGCCGATGGAAACCTCCACCGGCTCGCCGACAAACGCGTCGGCGTGATCGGCACGGGCGCGACCGCGATCCAGTGCGTACCGCATCTGGCCGCCGACGCCCGGCAGTTGTACGTGTTCCAGCGCACGCCCTCCTCGGTCGACGTACGCGGCAACCGCCCCACGGATCCCGACTGGGCCGAGTCGCTTACGCCGGGCTGGCAGCGGCGTCGCATGGAGAACTTCCTCACCCTGGTCACCGGCGGCCCGGCGGACGAGGACCTCGTCGACGACGGCTGGACCCACACGGCCCGGCTGCAGCAGAAGCTGATCCCCAGCGACAGCCACCGCCGGCAGCTGCCGCCCGAGGAGCGGGAACGGGCGTACGAGATCGCCGACCACCAGAAGATGAACGAGATCCGCGCCCGCGTGGACGCCCTCGTCGACGACGCGGAGACGGCCGAGTTGCT
Organism: Streptomyces sp. NPDC050211; assembly: GCF_040656035.1. Lineage (NCBI taxonomy): Bacteria > Bacillati > Actinomycetota > Actinomycetes > Kitasatosporales > Streptomycetaceae > Streptomyces > Streptomyces sp. NPDC050211. The sequence goes on along the minus strand of NZ_JBFALC010000010.1, from coordinate 215,631 downwards.
CAAGCCCTGGTACCGCTACATGTGCAAGCGGCCCACCTTCAGCGACTCCTACCTGCAGACCTTCAACCGGCCGAACGTCACCCTCGTCGACACGGCCGACTGCCACGGCGTTGAGCGGATCACCGAGAGCGGGGTCGTCGTCGGAGGCCGGGAGTACGAGGTCGACTGCATCATCTTCGCCACCGGCTTCGACGTCGGTGTCTCCGGCGTCTTCTCCGGACGGCTCCCCGTCCACGGCAGGGGCGGCGTCACCCTGACCGAGGCATGGCGACAGGGTCCCAAGACCCTGCACGGCTTCTACAGCCACGGTTTCCCGAACCTCTTCCAGCTGGGCCCGCTGCAGAACGCCAGCTCCGTCAACTTCGTCCACGTCCTCGACGAACAGGCCACCCACGTGGCCGCCGTGGTCCGTGCCGCACGCGACCGGCGGGCGCTGCGGGTGGAGCCGAGCGCCGAGGCCGAGGCCGCATGGGTGGCGACGATCCGTCAGAAGGCGGCCGACCTCTACCGCTTCCAGGCCGAGTGCACCCCCGGCTACTACAACAACGAAGGCCGGCCCAGGCAGCGCAGCGAGTCGTACGGCGACGGACCGGTCGCCTTCCACGCCCTGCTGGGCAAGTGGCGTACGAACGGCGGCCTGAACGAGGTCCTCGTCGACGGAGACGGGGACACGGCGTGACGGCGACGCCGGCCGACCGGTACGGCACCGGAGGACGCAGCCCCGGCCGCAGCAACCGCTGGGACATCGCCCGGCTCAACCCGCCCAGCCGGCTGTGGGGTTCCAACGGCGTGGCCTTCGGCCCCGACGCGCGGCTGTACGTCGCCCAGTTCCTCGCCGGCCAGATCAGCGCCGTGGATCCGGCGACCGCCGACATCGAGGTGATCGTCCCGATGGACGGCCCCGTCCAGTCGCCGGACGACCTCGCGTTCGGCGCGGACGGCTCGATGTACATCGCCGACCTCGTTCCCGGGAGGGTGTGGCGCCGCAGCCCGCAGGGCGACTACACGCTCGTGTCCGACCAGGTGCGGGTGCCCAACGGCATCACCTGTGTGGGAGACCGGCTTTTCGTCAACGAGATGAAGATGAACGGCCGGCTCCTGGAGCTCTTCCCCGACGGCCGCGATCCGGTGGTGCTCACCGAGGGACTCGCGCTCGGCAACGCCATGCAACTCGGCCCGGACGGCTGCCTGTACTACCCGCACATGCTGACCGGCGAGGTGTGGCGCATCCCGCCCGACGGCGGAGCGCCCGAACGCGTCGCGCAGGACGTCCACGAACCGGTCGCGGTCCGCTTCGACCGGGGTGGCGTCCTCACCGTTCTCTCGCGGGGCGAGGCCGGCATCGTGACCCGGATCGACCTGCACGGCTCCGGTGCCCGGTCGGTCGTCACCAGTGGCGTCGTGGGCCTGGACAACGCCGCCTTCGACGACGAGAACCGCATGTACGTCTCCAGCTTCGCCAGCGGAGGCGTCACCGAGATGCACCCCGACGGCCGCATCCGCGAGATCGTGCCGACCGGACTCGACGGCCCCTTCGGACTCACGGTCGACCTCGGCGGCACCGTGTACGCGGCAGACCACTACCGCGTGGCCGCTCTGCCGCCCACCGGCGTCCGTGACGTCGGCGAGGTGCGCACGCACGGCCACCTCGAACTGACCCACGCGGTCACCGCGGACGACGGGCTGCTCCATACGACCTCCCAGTACGGCGAGATCAGAACCCACGACCCGGCCCAGGGCGCAACCCGAGTACGCGCGAAGGGACTTGACCGGCCGACGGGCATCACCACGGCGCCGGACGGCCGGACCGTGTTCGCGGAAACGGGCGCCGGACGGATCATGGCCCTGGACGCGGACGACACCCTCACCGTCCTCGCCGAAGGCCTCGGCCACCCCGTCGACGTCGCGTTCGACGCCGAAGGCCGTTGTTACGTCAGCGACGAACAACGCGGCACGGTGCTGGTCATCAATGACCAAGTTCCGCCGGTCACCCTGACCGACGGACTCCAGTCCCCGCAAGGGCTGGCGCTCCTGGGCGACGAGCTGTTCATCGTGGAGACCGGCCGGCGGACGCTCACGGCGATCTCCCTCACCACGGGGGAGTGCCGGGTCGAGGCCGAGGACCTGCCGGTGGGCCTGCCCCCGGGCACGACCCGTACCGAACCGGCCCTCTTCACCCACGACATGCCCGGCACCCCCCGCTCCTTCGCCGGCCTCACCACCGCCCCGGACGGCACGCTGCTGCTGTCGGCGAACGGCGAGGGCACCGTGCTGCGGCTGCGACGAGGGGAGCCTGCCACGTAGTTACTACGTCAGCCGCGCGGCCGCTCGAGCGTCAGCAGCAATCCCTCCACCGCGCCGGGTCCTATACGCCCCTTGACGTCGGCGGACGTGATGGCCTTGAGCGCCCAACCGTCCTCGGCGTGCTTGTTGAGGACCTTCTCCAGCTTGTCCCCGTCCAGTGCGTCGCCGATCAGCGACTCCCGGAAGGTGACGACCTTGTACTCGTACGTCTGAGGGCTGCTCATGGCTACGGGCTCTCCTGCGCGTCGGTCGGCGTGTCCGGGCCACCCAATCACACGCCGGTATCCCAGAGGCGTGACGGCAGTTCCCCTTCGTCCGCGGTGGGCTGACAGCCGGCGCAGACGCCGGTGAGTTCGACGGTGTGCTCCACCGCCGCGAATCCGGAGTCGACGGCGATCCGTCCGGCCCACTCCTCGACCACCTCGGAGTCCACCGGTCGGCTGCTGCCGCAGGCGCGGCAGATCAGGTAGTGGCGGTGTCTGCCGGCGGGCCGCCATCGGTAGAGCCGTTCACCGGCGCCGGCTTGGACGACATCGACCGCGTCCGCGGCCTCCAGGTCGCGCAGGGCCCGGTAGACGGTGGTCAGGCCGATCCGGGCGCCGTCCTCGGTCATGCGAGCGTGCAGGTCCTGTGCGGAGACGAAGTCGTGGCAGCTCGCGAGGGCTGAGAGGAGGGCCGACCGCTGCCGGGTCGGCCGCTGTTGCCTCGTCGGGTCGCTCACACCACGTTCACTCCCAGGGCCTGCCGTCCGACAGTATGATGAAAATGAAAGCCATAGCCATATGAACGATAGCTCATGTGGGGTGGGTGGGTGCGGGGAACGCCGGACTGACGGTGTGTGACGTCAGCGCACGCGCCGCTCCTCCAGCGGCGCGGCGCGCAGCCGGGCGGCGGCGTCGCTGGGCAGGTGGGGGGTGTGGCCCACCAGCCGGGCGGAGTTGGCGACCACGGCGATGCTGCTGGTGTTGTGGAGCAGGGCGGCCAGCACGGGGTTGATGGAGCCGCCGGCGCCCGCGACGAGGCCGACGAGGTTCACGCCGATGGAGAGGGTGTAGTTCTGCCGTACGACGCGCAGGGTGTGCCGGCTGAGCTCGACGACGGCGGCGACATTGCGCAGGTCGTTTCCGGCCAGGGCGATGTCGGCGGTCTCCAGGGCCACGTGGGAGGAGTGGGCGCCCATGACGATGCCGACGTCGGCGAGGGCCAGTGCGGGGGCGTCGTTGGTGCCGTCGCCGACCATCGCCACGCTGTGTCCCTCGGCTTGGAGGTCGCGGATCAGCTGGAGTTTGGCCTCGGGCAGCGCGTGGGCGTGCACCTCCGTGATACCGAGGGCGTCGGCCACGGCCTGGGCGGTCTCGGGTGCGTCGCCGGTCAGCAGCGCGATGCGGGTGACCCCGAGGTCGGTCAGCTGGCGGACGACGGTGTCGGCTCCGCCGCGTACGGCATCGGACAGGCCGAGCATGCCGATCAGCCTGTCGTCGTGGGCGAGGCAGATGACGGTCTCGCCGGCGGTGCGCAGTCGGCTCGTCCAGTCCTGGGCGACGTCGGAGAGTTCCAGGCCGTGGCGGCGCAGCAGGGCGGGGCTGCCCACCAGCAGGCGGGTGCCGTCGAGTTCGGCGCGTACGCCCATGCCGAGTACGACCTCGCAGGCCTGGTGAATCGGGATGTGCAGGTGCTGTTCCTCGGTGCGCCGGACGATGGCCTCGGCGAGCGGGTGCCGGGCGTGCAGTTCGCCGGAGGCCGCCAGGCTCAGCACCTCGTCGGCGGTGACCGCCTCATCGAGCGTGACCACGCTGGTGACCAGGGGGCGGCCGAGCGTGAGGGTGCCGGTCTTGTCGAAGACCACGGCGGTGACGCGGCCGATCCCCTCCAGGTGGGTGCCGCCCTTGATGAGGGTGCCCCTGCGGGCGCCGTTGCCGATGGCCGCGCTGATCGCGGTCGGGGTGGCCAGGCCCGCGGCACAGGGGCAGGCGATCAGCAGCATCGTCATCGCCCGCCGGGCGTCGCGGGTGAGCACGTACGTGACCCCGGCGAGGGCGAAGGAGACGGGCACGAAGCGTCGCGTGAAGGCGGCGGCGACGGTCTGGATCGGGGCCCGGTCGGCCTGCGCCTCCTCGACCCGGCTGATGATCCGCCCGACGACCGTGTCTTGTCCGACCGAGGTGGCCCGTACGGTGATCGAACCGGTGGAGACGAGGGTGCCCGCGTACACCTCGGTGCCCGGCTGGACGTACACCGGGAGCGCCTCGCCGGTGATCGCCGCCTGGTCCACCAGCGCCTCGCCGGACTCGGCGGTGCCGTCGACGGGGATGCGGTGGTGCTCGTAGACCGCTACGACGTCCCCGGTCCTGACCTCCGTGAGGTCGACCTCCACCTCCACGCCGTCGCGGACCAGCCAGACCCGCTCCTCGCCGATGGAGAGCAGTTCCTCGATGGCGCGACGGGTCCGCCGGAGGGTGATGGCCTGGAGGAACTCGCCGATGTTGAGCAGCCACAGCACCATGAGCGCGACCACGTTCTCGCGCAGGATCAGCGAGATCACGGTCGCTGTCGTGACCAGCAGATCGGTGCCCGCGTGGCGTCTGCCGCCGAGGCTGCGTGCGGCGCCGCGGAAGAACGGCAGCCCGGTGAAGACGGTGACCGCGCCGAGCAGGCCGGCCGAGCCCGCCGGGGCCCACGGGGGCCGGCCGAGCAGGCGCCGCAGGGCCACGCAAGCAAGCACCGCACCGCCGACGACCAGCCGCGCGACCTCCCCCGTGGAGGAGTCGGGCACGGACCGGCTGTCCCTGGCCGGCATCCCCGGCGGCGGCGCCTCGGCGAGGGCGGCGACGAGCCGGTCCACGTCGACCAGGTCGGGCTGCACCCAGACGATCACGGCGCCGGTCCGCGGGAAGATCCGCAGTGCCCGGAAACCCGGCAGATCCGTGAACCGCTCATCGACGATCCCGGCACAGCCGGGCCGCGCGCGCAGCCAGGGAACCAGCAGCCGTACGCGGCCGGCGGCGGCGGACCGCACCACCACTCCGGAACCGGAGCCCGGACCGGGCACGGGCCCATCGCCGGGTGCGGGCGTGCCGGACATGACGACCGCCTCTCAGTGCTCGTGGTCGTGGGCGTGTCCCTCGACACCGACCGCCGAGGGCGGCGGCGCCTCCTCACCCAGCTGCTCCCTGGCCTCCGCCAGCAGGTCTCCGGCCTTCAGGCGAGCCTCCTCGGCGGCCTCCCCGAGCCGGCGCCCCGTCGTGATGCCACCGGCGATGCCGCTGACCAGCAGCCGGCGGGCCACGGGTTTCGCCTTGGGGGCGGCCTTGGCGGCTCCTCGCAGAACCAGTACGCCGGCGGTTCCGGACAGGGCGTAGTGCGTGATGCGGCCCACGACCACACCCGCGAGAGCGGCGGGATGCATCATGGCCTCCTTCCGCGGAGCCCGCGAAGGGGATTCATCCTTCTTCGGCGCGGTATATCCATTCTCGTCCCGCAGCGGATATCGCGCATCAGCCGTACAGCGCCAGGCCAGGGCGACAGAGGGTCATTTCCCGGTAATGATTGTCATATGGAATGGCTGGAAGGCCTTCTTGACATCCGTTTCCATCTAGCGTGGTGCTGACGCCGGGACAGGTAGAGCTCGGTGGACGTCCCCCCTGGTTGCGGAGGAATCATTCATGCGTGCGTCCTCATCCCGGCGCCTGGCGCCGCTCATCACCGGTGCTTCCCTGGTCCTCCTGGCCGGCTGCGGCAGCTCGTCCGATTCCGGCAGCGACACCGGCGCCGGGCAGAGTCCCGTTTCCGCGTCCGCCGTCGCCGTAGTGGCCTCGACGAATGTCTACGGCGACATCGTCAAGCAGATAGGCGGTGGGAAGGTCGACATCACCTCGATCATCAGTGATCCCGACCAGGACCCGCACTCCTACGAGGCCAATACGCAGAACCAGTTGGCGCTGTCCAAGGCGAAGGTCGTCGTCGAGAACGGCGGCGGCTACGACGACTTCATCGACCGCATGCTGAAGAGCAGCGACAACTCGTCCGCCGAAGTGATCAACGCCGTCAAGGTCTCCGGGAAGACCGCCCCGGCGGGCGGGGAGCTCAACGAGCACGTCTGGTACGACTTCCCCACGACCGCCAAGCTCGCCGACCGCATCGCGGCAGCCCTGGCCAAGGCCGACCCGGACGACGCCGCCAGCTTCACCAAGAACGCGGGCGCCTTCAAGGCGAAGCTGAAGCCGCTGGAGGCGAAGGAAGCGCGGATCAAGACCGACCACGGCGGCGAGCCGATCGCCATCACCGAGCCGGTGCCGCTGTACCTGACCGAGGCGAGTGGCCTGGTGAACAAGACGCCCGAGGAGTTCAGCGAAGCCATCGAGGAAGGCGACGACGTCTCCCCGAGGACCCTGCAGGAGACGCTGGCGCTGTTCACCGACAAGAAGGTCGAGGCTCTGGTCTACAACGACCAGACCTCCGGCCCGCAGACCGAGAAGGTCGAGCAGGCGGCCAAGACCGCCGGGATTCCCGTCGTCCCCGTCACCGAGACCCTGCCCGAAGGCAAGGACTACCTCGGCTGGATGACCGCCAACGTCGACGCGCTCGCGAGCGCGCTGGGCAAGTGAGGCGGCCCACGGTGACCTCCTTGCCCCGTGCCCGCGAGGGCAGGATCGAGGACCGTGGCACGGACGCCGCGGTGATCAGCCTGCGCGGTGCGGCCCTGTCCTACGGCGAGCGGGTGCTGTGGCAGGACCTCGATCTCGACGTCCGGGCAGGGGAGTTCCTGGCCGTGCTCGGGCCCAACGGATCGGGCAAGACCAGCTTCGTACGCGCCCTGCTGGGCCAACGACAGCTGTCCGCGGGGAAGTTGACGGTTCTGGGCCGTCCGCCGCACAAGGGCAGCCGGCACATCGGCTATGTCCCGCAGCAGGCCACGCTGTCCGAGCAGGCGATGTTGCGCGCCCGGGACCTGGTCCGCTTCGGCATCGACGGGCACGGCTTCGGGCCCCGGCTGCGCTCGGGCGCCGTACGCCGCCGCGTGGACGAGGTCCTCGCCTCGGTCGGGGCCGCCGCGTACGCGGATGTTCCCGTCGGCCTGCTCTCGGGCGGCGAGCGTCAGCGCGTCCGCATCGGGCAGGCGCTGGCGACCGACCCGCGCATCCTGCTGTGCGACGAGCCGCTGCTCTCTCTCGACCTGCACCATCAGCGAGCCGTGACGGAACTGGTGGACGCCCGGCGCCGCTCGCACGGCACGGCGGTGGTGTTCGTGACCCACGAGATCAACCCGGTGCTGGGACTGGTGGACCGCGTGCTGTACCTCGCCCGCGGGGGCTTCCGGGTCGGCACCCCCGACGAGGTGCTGACCTCGGAGGCGCTGTCGCAGCTGTACGGCACACAGGTCGACGTCATCCGGGTCCGGGACCGGATCACCGTCGTCGGCGTGCCCGACGAGGTGGCCCAGCCGCCGCACCACTCTGAACTGCCCCACGGAGTACGGCCATGACGATCGCCGAGGGGATCTGGCAGCAGATCTTCAACTTCGACAACTACGGCGAACTGCTCGCCCTGGTCCGCAACTCCCTCATCGCAGGCGTCGCACTCGGCCTGGTCGGCGGCCTGGTCGGGGTCTTCGTCATCATGCGGGACCTGCCGTTCGCCGTGCACGGGATCAGTGAGCTGTCGTTCGCCGGCGCCTCGGCCGCGCTGCTGCTGGGCGTGAACATTGTGGGCGGCTCGATCGTCGGCTCGCTCATCGCCGCGGGAGCCATCGGGCTGCTCGGTTCGCGCGCGCGGGACCGCAACTCGGTGATCGGGACCCTCATGCCGTTCGGCCTCGGCCTCGGCGTGCTCTTCCTCGCCCTGTACAAGGGCCGGGCGGCGAACAAGTTCGGCATCCTCACCGGGCAGATCGTCGCCGTCGACACCCCGCAGATGTCCTGGCTGCTCGGCACATCGGCCGTGGTGCTCGTAGCGCTGATGGTCATGTGGCGCCCGCTCGCCTTCGCCAGCGCCGACCCGGAGGTGGCCGAGGCCCGGGGGGTGCCGGTTCGGGCCCTGTCGTTCGCCTTCATGCTCGTACTGGGGCTCGCGGTCGCGCTGTCCGTGCAGATCGTCGGCGCGCTGCTGGTCCTCACCCTCGTCGTCACACCCGCGGCCGCCGCGGCCCGGATCACGGCGTCTCCCGTGCTGCTGCCCGTGCTGAGCGTGGTCTTCGCGGTGGCCTCCATCGAGGGCGGGATCCTGCTGGCCCTGGGCAGCAGCATTCCCATCAGCCCCTACGTGACCACCATCTCGTTCGCGATCTACCTTGTCTGCCGGCTGGTGGGCACGTACCGGACCCGGCAGTGGGGAGCGCGGGAAACCGTTCCCGAGTCCGCCTGACCAACCGTCATCGGGCTACCTCTCGTGGGGATTCGAGGGGGCGGCTCCGCGATGCATGCAGGAGTTGCTATATGTTAATGTCGCAATGGATCGGCCGGCATGAGTCCGCGGCCGGTCAGAGGAATGCGCAAGGAGCCCCCATGAGTACTGCCACCGACCACCGCACGCACCAGGACCACGTACACACCCACGGCGAGGGCTGCGGACACGTGGCCATCCCGCACGGCGACCACACCGACTACGCCCACGACGGCCACATTCACCGGGTCCACGGCGACCACGTCGACGAATGCGCCGCCGCGGGTCATGCCGCCCATGAAGACCACGACCATCAGCACGGTGAGGGCTGCGGGCATGTCGCCGTGCCGCACGAGGACCACACCGACTACGTGCACGACGGTCACCGTCACGCCGTTCACGACGGGCACTGGGACGACCACTGAGAATCCGTGGCGCTGGGAATCATTGTCATATGCTAATTTGTGCATGTGGCGATGACCTCCCCTTCCTCCGCCGGTGAGCCACTTGAGGCTCTCCAGGCAGCCAGTGACCTGCTACGCGCCCTGGCCTCACCCGTGCGCGTCGGCATCGTGCGCGAACTGGCCGAGGGCGGGAAGTACGTCCACGAACTCGTCGCCGCACTGGGCGTGAGCCAGCCCCTGGTCTCCCAGCATCTGAGGGTGCTGCGCACCTCGCGCATCGTCACGGCCCGGCGCCAGGCCCGCGAGACGCAGTACAGCCTCACCGACGACCATGTGGCGCACATCGTGCTGGACGCCATCCGGCACGCACAGGAATAGGCGCACCACGTGCGAAACGAGACACGTCGACGTCACTGCGTCAGGTCTTCATTGCGGTCGGCGCAGGCCTGCGATGAGGAGTGCGACCAGTTGGCGGGCGTCGTAGCGGGGGTCGCTGTCCGCGCCGATGCAGAGGTTGCCGACGCCGCGCATGAGTGCGTAGGCGTCCACGTCGGCGCAGATCTCCCCGGCGTCGGCCGCCGCTTCGAGCAGCTGGGTGCAGACGGGCACGAGGCGGTCGAGGAAGTACGTGTGCAGCGTGTCGAAGCCGGAGTTGTCGGACTGCAGCACGGCGGCGAGTCCGTGCTTGGTGACCAGGAAGTCGACGAAGAGGTCGATCCACTGTCCCAGCGCGGCATGCGGGGTGGGAGCGGCCGAGAGAAGGGTCGGTCCCGCCTCGGCGCAGGCGTCGACCTGGTGCCGGTAGACGGCGATGATGAGATCCGCTCGGGTGGGGAAGTGGCGGTAGATCGTGCCCATCCCGACGCCGGCGCGGGCCGCGATATCGCGTACCGGCGCGTCCACGCCCGCGGTGACGAAGACCTCTGCGGCCGCGTCGAGCAGCGTCTCCTTGTTGCGCCGGGCGTCCGCCCGCTTGGGCCGGGCCGGGCGTGCCACGCCCTCCTCGCCGTTGTTCCCCACGCCAATTCCTCCACTGATTCGCCGGCCGCGCTTGCTAAGCGGAACATCGCTCCGTATCGTTAACGGAGCAACGTTCCGCTTATTCATGCTATCCGCCATGGAGGCATACGGTCATGCAGTACCGCACCTTGGGCCGCACCGGTGTGCAGGTCAGCTCCCTCGCGCTCGGCGCGATGAACTTCGGCAGGATCGGACGTACCACCCAGGACGAGGCCACCGCCATCATCGATGCCGCACTCGAGGGCGGCATCAACGTCATCGACACCGCGGACATGTACAGCGCGGGCGAGTCGGAGGAACTGGTCGGCAAGGCCATCGCCGGCCGCCGCGACGACATCGTGCTGGCCACGAAGGCGAACATGCCGATGAGCGACGAACCCAACCATCAAGGCAGCTCGCGCCGTTGGCTGGTCACCGCCCTGGACGACAGCCTGCGCCGCCTCGGCGTGGACCACGTCGACCTGTACCAGATCCACCGGTGGGACCCGAACACCAGTGACGAGGAAACGCTGTCGGCGCTGACCGACCTGCAACGCGCGGGAAAGATCCGGTACTTCGGCTCCTCGACGTTCCCCGCCTACCGCATCGTGCAGGCCCAATGGGCCGCCCGCGAGCATCACTTGAGCCGCTACGTCACCGAACAGCCCAGTTACTCGATCCTCCAGCGCGGCATCGAGGCCCATGTGCTGCCCGTGACCGAGCAGTACGGGCTCGGTGTGCTGGTGTGGAGCCCGCTGGCCTCGGGCTGGCTGTCGGGCGCGGTCCGCGAGGGCCGGGAGGTCACCACCAGCCGCTCCACGTTCATGCCGGACCGCTTCGACCTCTCCCTCCCCGTCAACCGGGCCAGGCTGGAGGCCGTCGAACAGTTGGCCAAGGTCGCCGACGAGGCCGGGCTGACCATGATCCAGCTCGCGCTCGGATTCGTGACCGCGCATCCCGGCGTGACGAGCGCCCTCATCGGCCCCCGCACACCGGACCACCTGCACGCCCAACTCGCCGCCGCGGACACCGTGCTCTCCGCCGATGTGCTCGACGCGATCGATGCCATCGTCGCCCCCGGCACCGACCTCGCCCCACACGAGAAGCACGACACACCGCCCGCGCTGCTCGACCCGTCCCTGCGGCGCCGCTGATCACTCGAAGTCGCTCTGTGCCCCTTGCCCGCTGGCCGCCCGTCGATGCGCACGATCACGCCCGACGCCCCGACCCAGTGGATGAGGAACACGCGGATCCGCCTGCCTCAGGTGAGCACGGGACGGGAGATCTCCACCAACTGCTGGTACAGCTGCAGCCGGCCGTCCATCAGCGGCGACGGCCGCTATGTCGCCTACCAGAACGGCAAGACGGAGGACGTCTTCGTGCGGGACCGGACCAGCGGCACCACCTCCGGCCCGATCGATGGCGTGTCCACGTGGGCGACACTCGTCCAGCTCAACGATGACGGCAGCAAGGTCGTCTACCTCTCGGGCTCCGACACCTACGTCCACGACATGGGCTCGGGTACCGCCCAACTGGTGCCGAATGTCGGGGCGTGGCCATCGATCCCACCGGCCGCTAACTGCTGTACGCCCCGAACGACACGAACGGACCGTCGCCGACGGGGCGCGACGTGGTCTTCCAGTCCACGGCCGACGACATCGTGCCGGGCGACACCAACGGTAAGTCGGACGTCTTCATCCGTCACTTCTCCTGATCGCCCCGGCACGAACGTCACGGCACGACCGGCCCGCTCGGCCCGGCCCGACGAGGTCGAGCAGGTCGGTGACTCCCCGCGTGGTCACCGACCGCTGTCCCCATGGTGTGGCGTGAATATGGACGGGAACCTTGCGAGAACCTTGCTTCACTGGTGAGCGGACCGTGCACAGGGACCTCGGGGGCGCGCATGACGGACTTTCTGCTGTTGGGCACCGTGGAGTTACGGGGGGCCGACGGCACGGTGCTGGACGCCGGTCCGGCCAAACAGCGCACGGTACTTGCGGCACTGCTGGTGGATACGGGCCGCTGGGTGGCAACGGAAACGCTGATCGACCGGGTCTGGGGCGAGGACCCGCCGGCCCAGGTGCGTCCCTCGCTCTACGCGCACATCGCCCGGATCCGACGGATGCTGGCGAGCAGGGGCGCGCCTGTCGGCTCGGGCAAGGACAGCGCGGGGCCACAACTGCGGCGCGGCCCCGGCGGCTACCTGCTCGACGTACCGCCCGGCCGGGTGGACGTGCACCGGTTTCGGCGCCTGCTCGAACAGGCCCGGGAGACGGGTCGCACCGATGCCGAGCGGGTGGCGATGCTGCGTGAGGCGGTCGGGTTGTGGCGCGGTGAACCGCTGGCCGGGCTGGCCGGTGCGTGGGCGGACCGCACCCGGCAGAGCTGGGAGCAGCAGCGCATTGAGGCGGTGCTGGCCTGGGCCGATGCCGAGTTCCGGGTGGGCCGGCACGCCGGGGTGATCGGCACGCTGACCGCTCTGGTCGCCGAGCATCCGCTGGTCGAGCCGCTCACCGTGGCCCTGATGCGGGCGCTGCAGGCCGCCGGACGCGGTCCGGAGGCCCTGGCCCGCTACACCGACCTGCGGAAGCAACTCTCCGAGGAACTGGGGACGGACCCGGGGGCCGGGGCGCAGCGGACGCATCTGGCGATCCTGCGCGGCGAATCCGTCTCGCCGACGGCCCGTGATGAGCAACTGCCTGCCGAGGCGGGGCGCGGTCGCCGGGCGGTCCCGGCGCAATTGCCTCTGGAGGCACGGGGGTTCACCGGGCGGGAGGAGGAACTGGCGCGGCTGGACGGGATCCTGGCCGCCGCGGCGGAACGGCCGGCCGCGGTCGTCATCTCGGCGATCGCGGGTGCGGGCGGCATCGGCAAGACCTGGCTGGCGTTGCACTGGGCACACCGCCACACCGAACGCTTCCCGGACGGCCAGCTCTTCGTCGACCTGCTGGGCTTCAATCCGTCCGTGCCGCCCATGGAACCGGCCACGGCCCTGCGCGGCTTCCTGGAAACGCTGGGCGTGGCTCCGCACGCCGTGCCGTCCACGTTGCAGGGCCAGGCCGGCCTGTACCGGAGCCTGCTGGCGGACAAGCGGATGCTGGTGGTGCTGGACAACGCCGGCAGCCCGGACCAGGTCGTCCCTCTGCTGCCGGGCAACCCGGACTGTGTCGTCCTGATCACCAGCCGCCGCAGACTGACCGAACTGGTCACCCGTCACGGTGCCCGTCCCGTCGTCCTCGACCCGCTGAGCGCGGAGGAATCGCGCCGCGTTCTGGACGTGCGCCTGGGCGCCGCACGGGCTGCCGCCGAGCCGGACGCCGTCGAGGAACTGCTCACCTGGTGCGGCGGATACCCCCTCGCACTGGGCATCGTCGCGGGCCGCGCCGGCTGCACCCCACGCCTTCCGCTGGCCCGGATCGCCGCCGAACTCCGCGAGGCCACGACCAGGCTCGACGCCCTCGACGACGACACGCCCGCGGGGAGCCTGCCGAAGGTGCTGTCATGGTCGTACGACGCCCTGACCGTCGTACAGGCACGGCTGCTGGCCCTGCTGGGCCTTGCTCCCGGTCCCGACATCGGGCTGTCCGCGCTCGCTTCTCTCGCCGACCTGCCCACGCCGGAGGCCCGTGCGGCGTTGCGTGCGCTGGAGGACCTGCATCTCGTCGAGCAGCACGAGCCCGGACGCTGGCGCATGCACGACCTGGTGCGTCTCTACGCCGCCGACCGGGGCCGGCAGGACCTCGCGGCCGGCGAACGGGACGCGGCGCTGCGGCGACTGGTCGAGTTCTACCTGCACACCGCGTGCGCGACCCGCGGCCTGATGGTGCTGGAGCTGGACGACACACCTCCCCAGCTCGGCGTGCCCGGCCCCGGCTGCCGGCCGCAGCAGCTGACCACGCAGGCCGAGGCGGTGCGGTGGCTCGCCGATGAGCTGCCCAATCTGCTCGCCGCGCAGGAACTGGCGGCCGACCGCGGCTGGCGCCGACTCGTGTGGCAGCTCGCATGGAGCCTGGACCACTTCCAGAGCCTGCTGGGCCATGTTCACGACCGAGTGGCGATGTGGCAGGCCGCACTCGCCGCGCTCGATCCGGACGACTCGCTCGAGGTGCACGTGCGGGCCCAGTGGCGGCTCGGGCACGCCGCCGCTTATGCCGGAGCACACGAAGAGTCCACCAAGCAACTGGAGCACGCGCTGAGCCTGGCCGAGCAGGCCGGTGATCACGGCACCCAGGCCCGCATCCACATCGCGCTGGCACAGGGACACGGGCGCCAGGATCACGTCCGTGCGGCGCTGGACCACGCCACCCTCGCCGTACAACTGGAGCGGGAAGCGGACCTGCCGGCGGTCCGGGCCGCCGCGCTCAACTCGGTGGGCTGGTACAGCGCCCGGCTCGGGGACTACGACCAGGCTCGCGTCCACTGTGCGGCAGCACTGCCGTTGGCCCGCCGTATCCGGCACGAGGGCGTGGAAGCCGACATCCTCGACAGCCTCGGCTACATCGCCCACCACACCGGCCACCACGACGAAGCGGTGGGCCACTACCGGCTCGCCGTGGCCCGGTACCGCGCCATCGGCGGAGACTACTGGGCCGCCGACACGCTCGACCGCCTGGGCCACGCCCACCACGCGCTCGGCAACCCGGAACTGGCCCGCACCACCTGGGAGGAGGCAGCCGCGATGTACCGGGACCAGCACCGCCACCAGCCCGCCGAACGCGTTCAGCGCCAACTCGACGCCCTCGAACGGACGGAGAGCGGCTAAGTTCGGCAGCGCCCCAAAGGGGCGCGGGGCTGTGTCGATATGCGGCTCCGCCGCGTGGGCGCGACCAGCCACGACGGCGCCGCAGCGAAGCGACGGCAAACCGCGGCACTTCCAGCGGAGCGCTCAGGCGGCCGGGTTGTCCAGGGGCCGTAGTTCGTCCGCGTAGGAGACGGAGATGCGGCGCATCACACCGTCCGCGGTGATGTCGTACTGGCCGAGGCGCCACAACGGGGGCGAGTACGCGTGGATCGAGACCGTGTCGTCGGTGGCGCCGGTGAGACGGTGAATGTGCTCGGGCCCGAAGCAGAACGCTCCGCCGGCGCCGACCGTGCTGGACAGATGGCTGCCGCCGATGCGCGGGTTGGACTCGTTGAGCGCCCCCTGGACGACACGGACCGCGCCCGAGGAGATGTCGTGGTCGTGCCAGCCGGTGTCGTTCTGCCGGGTCCAGCACAGCAGCCATACGTCGACGTACTCGTCCCGGTACAGGGAGGCGTAGTGCCGCTGCTCGTCCGAGAAGGCGATCTGCTCGCGCCAGAGCTCGGGGCGGGCGGCGAGGTCTTCGACGAGTGCCCGGAGTTCGTGCTTGTCGAGCGTGCGGTCCGGGAGGGACTCGTAGGTCACGGGTGGCTCCTTTCTGTCTTTGCGTCGGCGAGGCTCATGTGCGGCCTCGCAGCAGGCGGTCCGGGTTGGTGGTGCGCAGGGCGTGGACGGCGGCGTCCGTGCCGATGTCGGGGATGACGGGGGACGCGTACGGGCGGTCGCTGCCGCTGACGATCACGTCGATGCCGACGGCCCGGACGAGGGCGTCCACGGCGCGTGTCCCGTAGGAGGACGTCTCGTAGAAGACGTCGAAGTCGATCTCGCCGCGTCCGCCGCCCCGGGCCGCCAGCCGCTCGCCGTGCAGCGGGGCCAGGCCGGCGAGGGCGGCGAAGCAGACCCGCAGGCGTGGATGGCGGGCGCGGCCGAAGGCACGGAACGCGAACCATGACGCGTGCATCTGGTGCAGGTAGGGGACCAGCGCGGGCCACCAAGGGGGCGCGTCCTGGGCGGCCGGGGCGGCGCCGGGGTGGATGAACAGGGGCTTGCCGAGGCGGATGAGGACGTCCAGGAGCGGGGCGCACTCCTGCCAGCCCGCGGCGTCGAGCAGTGCCGTCGCGGGGAGTTGGAGGCCCACGCAGCCCCGGCGCAGCTCGTGTTCGACGGCCTCGGGGTCCGGCTCGGACAGACAGGGCGAGGCCCAGACGCCGAACGGGGCCGGGAGGGCGAGGGCGCCGTCGTGGAACGCGGTCAGCAGCTCGGTGGCTTCGGCGGGCGGCAGGTACTCGACGCCGAGCGGGCTGGAGAGGGAGACCAGGGCCAGGCCGAGCCCGTCCGCGGCGGCGAGGCGGGCGCGCGCGGCGACGTCGTGATCGGCGGGGTCGACCACGTACGGCGGCTCGCCCGCGAGGTGCAGGGTCCAGCCGTCCAGATACGGCGGCGTGGTGCGGGCGCGCAGCAACTCGATGAAGGCGGGTGGCCAGATGTGCTGGTGGACGTCGATGAGCACGCTGCAGTCCTCGGGAAGCGCAGGTCGGCGGGGGTGTTGGCGTTGTTGTTAAGCGCTTCAGTGATGCGGTTCACTTAAGCGGTTAACCAGATGTGGTGTCAAGCGTGCGCCCACAGTGCGGACAGGGCCCGGTAGGCTTCCCGCCATGGCCAGGCCCAATAAGCGCACCACCCTCCGTGAGGTGGCCGAGGCCACGGGCCTTTCCACCGCAGCCGTCTCCTACGCCCTGCGCGGCAAGCAGGTCTCGAAGGAGACCGAGGAGCGGGTACGCAAGGCGGCGGCCGAGCTGGGCTACGAGGCCGACCCCATCGCCCGTGCCCTGGCCAGCGGCCGCACCAGCATGGTCGGAGTCCTCGCCGGCGATCTCCAGGACCTGTGGCAGCAGCAGCTGATGGCGGCCATCGGCCGGGAACTGCTGGCCAGCGACCACTACGCCCTGATCCTGGACGCGGGCGGGGACCCCGAGCGGGAACTCGCGCTCGCCAAGCAGCTGCGTGACCAGCGCGTCGACGCACTGCTGGTCTCGCCCGTCAACCCCTCGGCGGAGAGCTGGGCCGCGATCGCCGACGCACTGCCGGTGGTGGCCGTCGGGGACTCGCTGAGCAGGGCCCGCACGGCCGGGCAGGTCATCTTCGACAACCGGGCCGGCATCGACGCCGTACTGGAGTATCTGCACGGACTCGGCCACCGCCGCGTGACCGTGCTGACCCCGACCCGGCCCAGCACACCCGGCCGGCCCGCCGACGTATATGTCCGCGAGGCGGCCGACCGGCTGGGGCTGTGGGTCGAACTGGTGCCGTGCCCGCAGGAGTTGGGCGAGGCGACGGCGGTGGCCCGGCGCGTCCTGGACGGCGACTGGTCCGCGACCGCCGTGTTCTGCTTCTCCGACTCACTCGCGTACGGCGTCTACGGCGCGGCGGCCGAGGCCGCCCTGGAAGTGGGCCGGGACGTGTCCGTCGTCGGCTTCGACGACCACCCGGTGTCACGGGTGCTCACGCCGCCCCTGACCACGGTGGACTGGGGGCTGGCCGAGATCGCCGTGGAGGCGGCCCGGCTGACCGTCGCGGCGATCGAGGGGAAGCGGGTCCGCAGGAAGCGGATCCTGTGTGCGCCGCGGATGAGCGAGCGGGGGTCGGCGGTACGGGTGTGAGCATCCTCGCCCCCGCTCACCTTGTTGGCCCAACGGCGCTGGACCACCGGCTTGGCTGGCCCCGGCCCGTTTTCGCCACGGCGTCAGCCGAAACCGCACAGATGATCCGAACGAAAACCGCCTAGGCTGGCCGGCATGAGCGCACATTTTGACGTGGTGGTCCTGGGCGCCGGCCCCGGGGGATATGTGGCAGCGATCAGGGCGGCCCAGCTCGGCCAGAGCGTGGCGATCGTCGAGGAGAAGTACTGGGGCGGCGTGTGCCTCAACGTGGGGTGCATCCCCTCGAAGGCGCTGCTGCGCAACGCGGAGCTGGCCCACATCTTCACCCAGGAGGCCAAGACCTTCGGTATCCAGGTGAACGGCGACGTGACCTTCGACTACGGCGCGGCCTTCACCCGCAGCCGCAAGGTGGCGGACGGACGCGTCAAGGGCGTCCACTACCTGATGAAGAAGAACAAGATCACCCAGTTCACCGGCCGCGGCACCTTCAGCGACGACCGCACCCTCCAGGTCTCCCTCACCGACGGCGGCACGGAAACCGTCACCTTCGGCCACTGCATCATCGCCGCCGGCGCCACCACGAAACTGCTGCCGGGCACCTCGCTCAGCGAGCGCGTGGTGACGTACGAGGAGCAGATCCTGTCCGACACGCTCCCGGAGAGCGTCATCATCGCGGGCGCCGGCGCCATCGGCGTCGAGTTCGCTTACATCCTGCACAACTACGGCGTCCAGGTCACCCTCGTCGAGTTCCTCGACCGCATCGTCCCGCTGGAGGACGAGGAGGTCTCCGCGGAACTGACCCGCCGTTACAAGCGGCTCGGCATCAACGTGCTGACCTCCACCCGGGTCGAGGCGATCAACGACTCGGGCGACTCGGTCAAGGTCATGGTGACCACGGGCGGCCAGCGCCAGACACTTCAGGCCGGGAAAGTACTCCAGGCGATCGGCTTCCAGCCGCGCGTGCAGGGCTACGGCCTGGAGAAGACAGGCGTGAAGCTCACCGACCGCGGGGCGATCGACATCGACGCCCGCTGCCGCACGAGCGTCCCGCACATCTTCGCCATCGGCGATGTGACGGCGAAGCTGATGCTCGCCCACGCCGCCGAGGCGATGGGCATCGTCGCCGCCGAGACGATCGCCGACGCGGAAACGATGGAGCTCGACTACGTCATGATTCCGCGGGCGACCTACTGCCAGCCGCAGATCGCCAGCTTCGGCTGGACCGAGGCACAGGCCCGCGAGCAGGGCTACGACGTCCAGGTGGCGAAGTTCCCGTTCACCGCCAACGGCAAGTCGCACGGCCTGGGCGACACCGCGGGCTTCGTGAAGATCCTCAGCGACGCCCGGCACGGCGAACTCCTCGGCGCCCACCTGATCGGCCCCGAAGTCACCGAGCTCCTCCCGGAGTTGACCCTCGCCCAGCAGTGGGACCTGACCGTCCACGAGGTCGCGCGCAACGTCCACGGCCATCCGACGCTGGGCGAGGCGGTCAAGGAGGCCATCCACGGGCTGGCCGGCCACATGATCAACATGTGACCGGGGCGTGCCGGAAGGGACTCTGCGACTCCGTCCTAGCGGGCGATCCCCCAGCCCATCAGGAGAGACCGCACGCCCTCCGGATCGCCGAAGGAACTGCCGTGCAGGCGGGTGACGCCCCGGGTGGACGGGCCGTCGGCGGAGCCGGGCAGCAGCCACGCCGAGCTGGGGGCGGCGTCGTCGCCCGGTGCCGACACGACGAGTTCGGCGCGGTGGTCGCCGTCGAGGTCGGTGAGGCCGACGGCCTGCCCGAAGGCGTGGTTGCTGCCCGGGACGCCCCGGACGTCGCTCTCGTCGAGCACGCGGGCGCCGCGGCCCGTCAGTCCGTGCCGTCCGCCCAGGAAGAGCAGCACCTCCTCCGGGCCCGCCTGTGCGTACACCTCGGCCCGGGGCGCCCCGGCCACGACGTCGGCGTAGCCGTCGCCGTTCACGTCACCGGCGTCCAGGGAGGTGAAGGTGGCGTCCTCGTTCTGGGGCTCCTTGCCGGGTACGCCGGGAGAGTCGCGGTCGATGGCGGTGGTCCGGGACCCCGGGCCGTTCTCGGTGCCGTACGCCACGGTCACCGAACTGCGGCTCGCCCGGCCGCCCCGAGGGCTGACGATCAGGTCGCCGTAGCCGTCCGCGTCGACGTCGCCGACCGTGGCCGTCGCCCCGGCGGGGACGTGTGTGTCGTCGGGGCGTGCGAAGCCGTCGCGGCCGCCGCGCAGGTAACTGCCGGACCAGTGCAGGTCGGACCACGCCTCCTCCTCGCCGCCGGTGTCGTCGTCGTGGAAGCTCACCAGGTCGTCGATGCCGTCGCCGTTGAGGTCCCCGGCGACGAGATCCCGGTACGCCGCCTCGCGGGCGAGGCCGACGGGCATGCGGGGCGCGGGCACCGGACCCGTTCCGGCGGGAGTGCCGTCCCGCCGGAACGGGCCCTTCAACAGCCCCTTGTCGGAGCCGAGTCCGAACACGAGGTCGGCGTGCCCGTCACCGTCGAAATCACCGGCGGCGAGCTGCTCCTCGAGGAGGGGCTCCCGCACCCCGGGCACATGGCTGCCGTCCGTCCCCGGAACCCGGGCGGCATGCGTCAGCCCCCGCTGCGAGCCCCACATGACGATCACGCGGGCGCCGTCCCGCTCGAACACGGAGGCCGCGAGGTCGGTGTAGCCGTCGCCGTCGAAGTCCCGGGCCACCGCGTCGGACCCGAACATCGCCTCGTCGCGTGCCGTGCCGGGTATGCCGGGGTCGTTCTGCGTGAGGTACTGGCACCGCTCCAGGCCCGTCCCGGAACCGGTGCCGTACGCCACCTGGATGCTTCCGCCGAGGTATCCGTTCTCGACGTCTCCCGGGCCCGCGGTCAGTGCTATGTCGGGGTGGCCGTCGCCGTCGAAGTCGGGGGTGCTGGAGGCGGGGGTAGTGGGGCCGGCCCGGTCGACTGGTGCAGTGCCGTGGACGGTGGTCCGGCAGGTGTGCGGCGCGGCGATGTCCGGCGGCTCGTCGTCCGCGAGCACGGACCCCACGACGAGGACCACCGCGAGACCTGCCGCACCGCCCCCGAACGCCAACTGCCGTTTGCCGATACGCCCTTGCACGCACCCCTCCTGTTCGCCTCACGCGTCCCGTACGCGCAAGAACGCCTCAGCCACGGTCGCGGTTCCACCGGAGCCGCATCGCTGTGCGTGCGGCGGCACCCGGACGGGGACGCCGTCGCCGCTCTCCGGCCGAGCGCCGCGCAATTGCCGTACGGCGCTGGTGAGTTACTCCACGCAGGAGACATCAGGGAGATGTGGCGACGGGCCGTACCTCAGCAACACGGCGAAGCCCAGTCGCGTCGCACCGCGCTTGCCAGACACGAGCCCATGCTCGTCCCCAGCAGCGCCCAGTGCTCGACCCCGACTTCCGCGCATGGTGGGCAGAACACCGCGTCAGCAGCGCCCGTTACGGCACCAGGCGTCACCGTCACCATCTGGCGGGCGCTCTCACCGTGTCGGTGAGCGTCGGGGGAACGGCGTCGTCGGACTGTCGCAGGGATTGGCCTGGTCCGTGGTGCAGCATCGCATGTTCGGCAGCGTTGCCAGGCTGCGGCAGGTGGCCGTGACCGGAGTGCCGGCGACGGCCACGATCGTCGCCGCCAGGAGAACGGCAAGCGCGATCGGCGCGGAGCTGCTCGTGCGACTCGATCTGGTGATCCTCGGCCGGCCGGTCACCCGGCACGTGCGCGTGCGGTTCCACCACGCCGCCGAGGGCCGGCCGGGCAGGAGCCTTCCGGTACGGACCGATCCCGCCGACGTGCGCGCGATGATCGACGAGTGGGACCTCCTCTGACCTGCCCTGGCGCCATGTCAACGCCCGTCACCACGGCGTCCTGGCTGCCGCATTCGTCGGGAAGGCCAACCGCTGGTCATCATGGCCTCAGTCTGGAGACTTGAGCATCTCCAGAAGGATGCGCTGCAACTCGGTGCGGTCCCGCGGGGTAATCTTCGCCAGCCTGCGGTCGAACTCCGCCGCGAGCGCTGAGAGCGCGCGGTCCCGTGCCGCCTCGCTCTCGGTAGTCAGTATGAGCCGATGCCGCCGCAGGTCCTCGTCGTCACGCTCGCTTTAGGGATCATCAGCGCCACCGCGAGTTCGGCAGGGTACGGCGACGCAGCCACCTCGGCCAGAACGAAGAACTCCTTCGTCTCCAGCCCGAGCTCGGCCAGTTCGGCGCTGCAGGCATCCACGCCGAAGTAGGACATTTTTCGTCCTAGATGCTCCCTAGCGTTGGCTCCTCGGCAGGAAAGTCTGCTGACCCCATGGAGAGCGAGTCCCAATGACGATTCTGGTAACGGGCGGGACGGGAACTCTGGGCCGTCACATCGTGGAGCGATTGCTCCGCACGGGCCGGACGGTCCGCGTGCTGACCCGCGACGCCGGAGCCGCCCGACTGCCGCAGGACGTCGAGGTGGTGGAGGGCGACGTGACCCAGCCGGCATCACTGGCTACGGCGCTGGACGGCGTCGGCGCCATGCACCTGCTCGGCGCCACCGGGGCGGACCACACACCGTTGCGGACGGGAGGCGAGATCCTGACGATGGCATCCGAAGCGGGCGTCCGCCGGATTACCGTCCTGTCGCCCGGCAACGGGCAGGAGCTGGACGATGCGGTGCGTGGAAGTGACCTGGAGTGGACGTTCCTTTGGCCGATCGACCTGATGGCAAACACCTTGGGATGGGCCGACGCCATCCGAGCTGAAGGGCGGGTCTGCGAGCCGTACGGGGACCGGCGTACCGCCTCAGTGCACGAGAAGGACGTCGCTGACGTCGTCAGCGCCATCCTGACCGACGGCGGGCACGCCGGCCGCAGCTATGTCCTGACCGGACCCGAGCCACTCACCCCGGCCGACAAGGCCGCCGCCCTCGCGGTGGCAACCGGCCGCGGGATCCACTTCACGCACCTGACGGACGACCAGGCGCGCAAGAGGTGGCGGGCAGAGGGGTGGCCGGAGGAGGGCATCGATTTCATGCTGCGTATGTGGGCGACGGTGCCCGCCACAGTGGCCGATGTGACGTCTTCGGTGGAGCGTGTCACCGGCTGCCCTCCGAGGCGTTTCGCGCAGTGGGCCATCGCGCACGCCGAGACATTCCTCCCTACGGGGTCCGAAGTCGACACTCGTGGAGCTGGATAGGCCGGCAGAAAAACGGTCCGAAGCGGCCTGCTCGTCACCTGGCAGGCGGGCTCCTTGTTTCGGCGCCGATGCCAGCACCTTTGTAGAGCCCGACACCAAGATGAAACGGCCCACTGCAGGTGGCCAGTTCCAATCGCTCTGATCAACCTTCGGGATGACGGTGCGTAACTGATGCCCAACTGCCTTGTTGATCAGGTGTGGTGGGGGAGCACGCAGTCGAAGTGCTGCTGCCGCACCTGGTGGGCGTCGCCATCGCGAACAGGGCGTTGACATGGTCGTCGGCGGCCCGTACAGCTCGGGCCTCCTCGCTGGGGGTCGGCACTTCCATGGAGCTGGAGCCCGACCTCGCCGCCCGCCTCGAGGACCCCGACACCTGGGACGGCAACGAGCTCACCTATCTCAACAACCTCTCCTACGCCCCCGGTTCGAAGGTCGGCGGCTGGCTCGCCTGGGGCCTGACCGACCCCGAACCTGACCCCTGCCCCGCCTGCGAGGCGCGGATGACCCCGCTCCTCACCATCGCCTCCACCGAGTGGACCGACGAGTCCGCCTCCTGGACCCCCCTCGAAGACCGCGGGACATCCCCCACCCCCGCAATGCTCCAGGTAGGCGACGCCGTCACCCTCCAGCTGTACGCCTGCCCCACCGACCCGCGCCACCCCCACCAGGCCCGGGTGCAGTAACCGCCGACCCCATCCCTCAGCGTCAGCCGGGCGGCAGGCGAAGTGTCGCCGTCGCGCCTCCGTCGGGCGCATTGGCGAACTCCAGGCGTGCCTGGATGACTTGTGCCTGGCCCAGCGCGATCGTCAGCCCGAGGCCGTGGCCCTGGCCGCGCTCGACCGCTCCGGTTCGGAAGCGTTGCGGCCCATGGGCGAGCAGCTCCGCCGGGAAGCCCGGGCCGTGGTCGCGTACGACGATGGTGGCGCCGTCCACGGTCAAGGTGACCGGTGCCCGCCCGTGCCGGTGGGCGTTGCCGACCAGGTTCGCGAGGATCCGGTCCAGCCGCCGTGGATCGGTGCGTACCGTCCCGGCACTCGCCGCCGACACCCGCACCGTCAGCCCGGTGCGCCGTACCGAATCCTCTACCAGCTCGCCGAGCGGAACGGTCACCGGCTCAGCCTGTTCCGCGCCCGCGTCCAGCTTCGACACCTCCAGCAGCTCCTCAACCAGCGTACGCAGCACTCTGACCCGGTCCCGGACCAGATCGGTCGCCTCGCTCTCGGGCAGCAGTTCCGCCGAGGTGACCAGTCCCATCAGCGGGGTCCGCAGTTCGTGCGCCACATCGGCGGTGAACCGCTGCTCGCTGCGCAGCCGCCGCTCCAGGCTGCCCGCCATGTGGTCGACGGCCACCGAGATGTCCGCGATCTCGTCCCTGCTCCGCCCCGACCCGCCGGTCCGCGCGTCCAGTTCACCGTCGGTGATGCGGCGCGCTGTGGCGGCGACCCGGCGCAGCCTCCGGACCAGGAGCTCGGCAGCCAGCGCTGACAGCGGAAGCACCAGGGCCAGCGCCGCGACCGCCGCGTACGCCATGTGCCGGTCGAGTGCCTTACGGCTGAGCCAGTCGAGGTCCATGTGGACGCGCACGCCCGTCCATCGGCCCTCGGACTCCTGGGCGGCCCACATCCAGGGCACATGTGCCACACGTGTGTCGTACCAGGTCTGGGGTCTGCCGTCGGCCTTGCGTACCTGGTCGCGGAGAGTACGGGGCAGTTCGCGGGGGCTTGTGATGACGGCGTCGGCCGCGCTGGGCTTTTGCTGCGACGCGTCGGCGAGCTGGGTGAGCGCCTTGGCCTCGCCCTCCGCGATCGAGCGGTCGTACGTCGCCCTGTGCACGAGGACCCCGATGACCAGGGCGACCACGCAGCAGGCGGTGCCCACCAGAGCAGTGATCTTCCAGCGCAGCGAGGCGAAAGGGCGTGTTATGGCAGGGCGTGTCATGTCAGCGCACGAGCTTGTAGCCGAAGCCGCGGACAGTCTCGATCCGCTCGGCGCCGATCTTCTTTCGCAGCCGTTGCACGCACAGGTCCACGACCCTGCTGTCACCGTCCCAGCCGTAGTCCCACACATTGCGCAGCAGCGTCTGCCGTTCCAGCACCATCCCCGGATGCGCGGCGAACTCCAGCAGCAGCCGCAGCTCGGTCGGCGTCAGGACCACGGGCTCACCGGCCACCCGCGCCTCCAGCCCGTCCGTGTCGAGCGTCAGGTCTCCGAAGGTGAGCACCGACTGGCCGTCGACGGCCGGCTCGGCGCGGGTGAAGGTGGCTCTGCGAAGCAGCGCGCGTATCCGCGCCACCAGAACCGGGGACTCGACGGGCTTGACGACGTAGTCGTCCGCGCCTGCCTCCAGTCCTCCGACCACGTCGAGTGAGTCGCCGCGCGCGGACATCATCAGGATCGGCACCAAGCTGGTCTCCCGCACCCGTCGGCACAGTCCGATGCCGTCAAGGCCCGGCAGCATCACGTCCAGGAGCAGGAGGTCGTGTCCGCCCGCGCGGAACAGCTCAAGCCCTGCCAGCCCGTCATCCGCGGATGCCACGGTGTAGCCGTAGCGCTCCAGCATGAGCCCCACGGCCCTGCGGATCACGGCGTCGTCCTCGACGAGGAGCACGTTCACGGACTCGGACACCTGCCTCACCTGCTTACCTGTCACGCGCACGATTCAACGACACCAGGCACCACACGAGTAAGAAGGAAGACAGCCATCAGAGGTTGACCGAAGCGGCGACCGGGCGGTGATCGCTCCCGGTGCGCGGCAGCGTCCATGCCGCCACGGGATCGACCCCTTGTGTGAACACGTGGTCGATCCGCACCACCGGCAGGGCGGCCGGCCAGGTGAAACCGAAGCCCGCGCCGGCCACCTGCTGTGCCGAGCGCATCACCGAGGTCACCGGGGTCAATCCGCGGTCGTCCAGGGACCCGTTGAAATCGCCCATAAGGATCCGCCGCCGCTCCGGAGCACGGTGGACCGCGTCAGCAAGCCGCACCACAGCATGATCACGCCAGTTTGTTGTGAACCCCTCGGTCGGCCGCACCCGCACCGAGGGCAGATGGGCCACGAAGACCACGACAGGTCCCTTCGGTGTCTCGACCGTCGCGCGCAACGCCCGCGTCCACGCCATGATCGGCACCGGCCGCACGTCCCGCAACGGCCGTTTGCTCCACAGCCCGACGGTGCCCACCACATGGTGGTACGGATAGGCGTCGGCCAGCACCCGCTCGTACGCGGGGATGTTCGCGTCGGTCAGCTCCTCCAGCCCGATCACATCGGCGCCGGAGGTGGCCAGTGCACGGCCGGCCGGGCCGGGGTCGGCGTCACCCACGTTGTGGCTGACTACGGTCAGGTCACCGCCCGTGCCGCGTTTGTCGGCGAGTGTGCCGCCGAAGAGGGACACCCAGGTCACGGCCGGCAGCAACACGGCGACCAGCGCCGTCGCCGACCGCCGGACCAAGGCAATCACCAGCAGAGAGAGCACGGCTGCGCCCATCCAGGGCAGAAAGCTCTCGACGAGCCTGGCGGGCCGGCCGGGACCGTTGGGTATCTGGCGATGCAGCAGGAGCACGGTGGTGCACAGCAGCGCGAGCGCCGCTGTCATCCGCCCGCGCCGCCACGACCACGGCGCTGTAAGCCCTTTGGCCCTGGCCGTTGCCTCACCGGCGATCGGTACCGGCGCCTGCTCGCCCAGCGTCCCGAGGGGCGCCGGGTTCGCCACCGCGTCGCAGCCGTTGCGGGAGCCGAGTCGGCCGGGCTGGGTGTGCGGCAGCATCGGACAACCTCCGAACCGTGGGGAGTGGGATGCCCTCCACAGTCCGGCGCCCGTGTATCGAGAGCACGGTGACCGTGTATCAGCCGCCGCTGAGCTGTGTATCGGTTGCGCATGCCTGCATCCGGCCGCGACCGTTCCACGGCGCGCGCCCCAGGGCTGACACACAGCTGAGCGGCTGCCGCGACGCGCCTGATACGCGGGTGAGACCAGCCGGATGACTGCTGGGCTCAGGATCGGGGCCCACGGGACGGCCGGGCGCTGTTCCTCTGTACAAGCCCGCCGGAGCGGTGCCCGGCGGCGGACGAAAGGGAGTCACTCATGCGTAAGTGGACAACAAGCCGAAGGGCGGCCGCGGTCCTGACGACGGGGGTCGCGGTGACCGCGACCCTGATGGCCGCCTTACCGGCGCAGGCCATCGTGGGTGGCACCGAGTCAACCCGCGCTTACTCGTTCATGGGCTCGTTCCAGCCGTCCTTCCCCGCGCCACCGCGCCCGGACAAACACGGCTGTGGGGTGGCGGTCCTCGCGCCGCAGTGGGTCCTGACGGCCAGCCACTGCGCCGGCCGGAACCCGACCGGGGCGAAGACGGGTGTCCCGCGTGGCTGGAAGGTCCGGGTCGGGTCACTGGACACCCGCTCCGGAGGCGAGGTCGCCGAGGTCGACCACTACTACCGGCTGGCGACCAGTAGCGATGAGGGAGGGTTCTGGGGCCGCGACCTCGCGTTGATTCACCTGAAGACCCCGGTTCGGGCCAAGCCGGTACGGATCGCTTCGACCACGCCGCCGGACAACACGCCCGTCCGCATCATGGGCTGGGGCATGACCTGCGACGACACCGACAACGGGGCGTGTTTCCCCACGCGGCTGCGGGAGGCCGACACCGTGGTGCAGCCGATCTCGACGTGTCCGTCAGCCAGTAGCGGAGAGTTGTGCGTCGGTAGCCCGGACGGCAGCGTCGCCGCGTCCAACATGGACTCCGGTGGGCCCGCACTAGTCCGCGACGGCGGCCGGTGGGCCGTAGCCGGTGTGGTCAGTGGCCCCGACGAAAGCGGCAAGACGCTGTACACCGATGTCACCAAGCATGCCGACTGGCTCAACGGCATCATCAAAGGCACCAACGTGCCCCCCGATGATCCGATCCCGGACGTGGAAGGCTCGGTGGACCTGGGCGGCTGTGCAGGCTCAGTGGTCCGCACCCCCGCCTCCCGGCCGCAGGACCCGGCGCTGTTGCTGACCAACGGTCACTGCGTGCAAGGACAGCGGCCCGCGCCCGGAACCGCGATAGTGGACCAGCCGGCCGACCGCGAGGTGCCCATCGCCGACCGCCAGGGCTACCCGCAGACCACCGCCCGTGCGAAACGGCTGGTGTACGCGACGATGACCGGCACCGACATCGCGCTCTACCGCCTGGACAAGACCTACGCGCAGTTGAGGACCGCGGGCGCGAAAATCTTCCGGCTCACTTCCACTCCCGTGCGCGCAGGTGACCCGCTGACCATGGCCTACACCAGCCGCCGCTTCGACTGCGCCGCCGAGGCCGTGGTCACGCACCTGCGGGAGGGCGGCTACCAGCAGGACGACTCGATCCGCTACACCACCAGCGAAAACTGCGCACCCTGGCACGGCACATCCGGTTCGGCGCTGCTGGCACCCGACGGCACCACGGTCGTGGGGATCCACAACACCCACAACGATGCCGGCGAGCAGTGCACCGACAACAATCCCTGCGAGGTGGGTCCGGACGGAGCCGTGACCTCCGTGCAGGGCCGTGGTTACGGCCAGCAGGTGTACCCGATCGCGGCCTGCCTGGCCAAGGGCTCACAACTGGACCTGTCCCACCAGGGCTGCACCCTCACCAGTGCCACGCCCCGTTAACCTGCCACTGCCAGGACGCTCTCCGGCCGCATGCCACGCAATTGCCGTACGGCGCTGGGCAGTTACTCCACGAAGGAGACGTCAGGGAGACGTGGCGACGGGCCGTCGAGGAGGTGGTCGTCGTGGCCTCGGAGCCAGCGGTCGAAGAACGAGGTGTGGCCGAGTCCGGTCTGCGGCATCACCACGGCGAGGTCGGTGTACGTCTGGTGCCGGGAGCCGCGCAGGGTCAGATCGCGGCGCCAACCGGTGCTGTGCGACCAGAAGGCCGCCCAGGACGGCTCGGTCCCCGCGTTGTCGCTGCCTTCTCGGCCCATCAGGAGGAAGGGCCGGTCCAAGCCGTGCCGGGCGACCGGTGAGAGGTTGGTTCCGTTCGGCTCCTGGTTGAACTCCAGCGTGCCGCCCAGGTCGATTCCCACGCGGATGCGCCTGTCCTCGTACATGCTCTGCGCGGCGGTGAACCCACCCGCCGACTGACCGGCCATACCGATCCGACGCAGATCGAGGACGTCGGACAGCCCGTGCGGCAGCGCACCCAGCTGGTCCACGACGCACCGAGTGTCGGCGACCCGGACGCGCAGCGTCTTCTCCAGCAGCGCGGGCACAGTGCCCTCGCGCGAACTCCTCCAGCAGCACCTCGTTGGTCCTGACCGAGCCGTCGGGAAACCGCACCCCCGGGGACTCGTAGGTGTGGTCGACGGTGACGACGACGAACCCCTGGCTGGCCAGTTCCTCCACCAGCACGGTGCCCCAGCTGCGCGGATCACCGGCGCCCGGCGAGTACAGCACGACCGGACGCCGCCCGCCCCGTGGATCCGCGGGCGCCTCCCGGTAGGCGTGTGTGCGTGTGCCCGCCCAGTCCACCGTGCCCGAGGGGATCCGATGGGGCGACTGCGCGTCGAAGGCCTGGGCCGCCCCGGGCTCCATGTACGGCGCGCGGTCATGCCCGCGGCCCGGCGCGAGGGCCGGATACCAGACGCTGATCATCAACTCGCGGTACGGCAGCGATGGGAACCACGGGTCGGGTCGGTACGGTCCACCAGCCGCCGCGACACCGTGCCGATCGTGCATGGTCCGGTCGGCTCGGGCAGACGCAAGCGCCGCCTTGCCGGGCGCCGGGTCGGCTGGGCGCGTGCGACGGACGTACCCACAAGGGGCAGCATCGCCAGGGCAGTTGCAGCTACGAACTCCTGCCTGGGGAGGGAAAGGGAACGGAGGAGGGTCAGTCGCTCCTCGCCGGCACGACTGGACGATCTGCGCGACGAGTGGGGCGTCGGCGGGGCGCAACCGCCGGACTCTGATCGCCGGTGAGCCTCCGTGCAGCGGACATGTGGGGACCATCGCCCCACTGTGCGTCCGGCGTCGTCGTCTGGCTGTGCGCGAGGGCCGCGGGGAGACCCGGGAGTCCCTGGAGGCGGGACAGTTCGCTCGCGCACCGCTGCAGCGCGACTTCCAGGACCTCGGGCATGGTCAGGGTGCCGGTGCCGTCCGGCGGGACGATCCAGCGCAGCGCGCCCCAGCGGCAGTGGGGCGCGGGAGCGGCGATCCAGGTGCCCCTGCCGAGCAGGCGCAGCCCGGTGCCGATCCAGACGGCATACGGCTCCGGGGGCAGGAGGAAGCCCACATGACGGCGACGGGTATCCAGCAGGCAGGGGCCGGGGTTGAGCAGCGGCAGCTCCTCCAGAAGCTCGGCGACCCGCAGCCCGAGTTCTTCCGGCACGACCAGCACGTCCCAGAACCGTCCGGCGGCGAGCAGGGTGACCCCGGTACTGCCGTTCTGCCACTCCTCCTTGCAGGCACGGGGATCCTCCGACGCCGCGGCCAGCCACTCCATTGACCTCGTCCACTGCGTGAGTGCCATGAAAGCCTCCTAGTAGTGCGCCGATGTACTGCAGTGCCCGCCCGGGGCTGTTCGGGGTGACCTTTCGGGGTGAGCTGAGGTGATCGTGGGTTGGTGGGCTGGAATGACAGATGTGGATGATCGGGTGATGCCCCAGTGCATCGGGTGCCGGGTGCCACGAACAGACGGCCGGGGCTCAATTCCCCGTATGGGGTGAGCGCCCGCGCATCAAACCGGCAGGTATATGCACGGGTGCGCTCCGGCGCCGCCGTGGGGAGCGCGAGGCGACACGGAAGGTGCGGTCGGCGCCCCTCCAGCGCCGACCGCACATGGCCTACGGAGGGTCAGTTCCCGCTACTGCTCGGCCGGTTGCGCTGGCGCAGCGAGATCCGGTTGCCGTCCGGGTCCACCGCCTCGATACGGACCCCGAACGCGTAGTCCTCCGGTTCGGGCTGGTCGAATGCCACGCCGCGGTCGCGCAGCACCTTGAAGTCCTTCCTCAGATCGTCCGATTCGAGGAAGACCGGACCAGGTGTGGTGTCCGGATCCGCCTCGGCCGGCTGCCCCGAGGCCGCGGCGTGCGGCCAGAGGAGGATCTCGACGGGACTGCCGGGGACGCCTACGGTGAGGAAGCGCCCCAGCGGACTGGATACGTCGACGCGCTCCTCCAGGCCGAGTTGTTCCGTGTAGAACCGCAGCGCGCGGTCCTGGTCGGTGACGTAGAGCGTCACGTACATGATGTTGGTCAGCATCGTGGTGTCCGTTCCTTCGCGGGTCTGACCCGAGTGAGGGTCGTGTTGCTTCGTCACGTCGGTGACGGACCCCGACGGGAGAATGTGACGCATGGACGCCAACACGACGCGCCTCGACACTGCTCGGATCCGGGCGGCTCGCCGGGTGATCGACCCGGTCTTTCTCGACACTCCGCTGTACCGCTGCGAGCCGCTGGAACCCGACCTCGGGTGCACGGTGAGCATCAAGCTCGAAACGGCGAACCCGGTCCGCAGCTTCAAGGCCCGCGGCACCGAGCTGGTCGCGAGCCTGCTCGCCGACGCGGGCTCGCGGGCCGTGGTGTGCGCCAGCGCGGGCAATCTTGGCCAGGCGCTGGCGTGGTCCGGTCGCGGCCGGGGGCTCGATGTGACCGTCGTGGCATCCCGCTTCGCGACCGTGGCCAAGCTTGATCGCATCCGTGACCTGGGCGCCGGGCTGGAACTGGTGGACGGCGACCACGAGTTGGCTCGCGAGCGGGCGGCGGCCATCGACCGCTACGAGGGCATCCGGCTGGTCGAGGACAGCCTGGATCTCGAGACCTGCGAGGGCGCGGCGACCATCGGTCTGGAACTGGTGGACGCCGCGCCGTCGTTCGACGCCGTGCTGATCGCTCTGGGCGGCGGGGCGCTGGCCACCGGCGTGGGGCATGTGCTGAAGGCCTTGGCTCCCGACGTCGAAGTGATCTGCGTCCAGCCGTTGGGCGCACCGGCGATGACACAGTCGTGGCGCGGGCGGCGCGTGATCACCACCGACTCGACCGACACCATCGCCGACGGAGTCGCCGGCCAGCGTCCCATCCCTGAAGTCCTGGACGACCTCCTCCTGGTCGCCGACGACGCCGTCCTGGTCCAGGAGGCGTCGATCATCGCCGGTATGCGGATGCTCCTCGACCACGCCGGCCTCGTCGTCGAACCGTCGGCGGCGCTCGGCATCGCGGCGATTCTCGAAGACCGTGACCGCTTCGCCGGCCGGCACGTCGTGACCATCGTCTGTGGCAGCAACGTCGACGTGGATACGTATCACCGCTGGGTCGGTGCGGCTCCCGGCCACAGACCGTGACACGTGCGGGCGATGAGTTCGCCCCGGGCCAACGGTCTTCTCTTCGGCAAGCCTCCGGCCCCGGACGCCACCTGTCCCGGCCCGGTGCGACGTAGAGCAGGACCCTGACAGGAGACGCTCCCGCATGACTGAATCGGAACTGGCAGCAGACCACTCCCGGAAGACCGGCGTTTGGCGCTTGATCCATACCGAGCGAGCGGCGCTGGCGTCTGATCTCGCGGGCCTGACGGACGAGCAGTGGCAAACGCCGTCGCTGTGCACCGAGTTGACGGTGCGTGAGGTACTGGCCCATCTCACTGCCGCGGCGAGTCTCAACTCCGTGCGGTGGCTGGCGGGTGTGCTCCGCTGCCGGTTCGACTTCGACCGGCAGGTGGCGATGCGGCTGGCCGAGCAACTGGGTGCGACGCCGGCCGAGACGCTGGCGCGATTCCAGCGTGTGGTCCCCAGTACGACCAAGCCACCCCTCCCCGTCATCGCGATGCTCGGCGAGACGATCGTGCACGCGGAGGACATCCGCCGCCCGCTGGGCATCGGCCGTAACTACCCGATCGACGTGGTCACGCTGGTGGCGGACTACTACCGGAGCTCCGACATGGTGGTTGTGGCCAAGGGGCGCATCGGCGGGCTGAAACTCGTCGGCAAGGACGGCCCCTTCACCACCGGTTCCGGTCCGCTCGTCTCGGGTACGACCTTGGCGCTGATCATGGCGATGACCGGGCGCGCGACGTACTGCGACGACCTCGAAGGCGACGGCGTCGAGCTCTTGCGCGGTCGCTGCGGGACGCGATGACCGCGACCGACTCCACGCGCGCCGCCACGAGAGGGATCTCCCGTTCTAGACTCTGCTCATGGACAGGATCGACCGCGCCGGCCGGGTGATCGCGGCGTCACCTGCGGCTGTCTACGCAGCCCTCCTCGACCGGGAGTCCCTCGAGGCATGGTTGCCGCCGGACGGCATGCGCGGGCGGATCGAGCGGTGGGATCCCCAGCCCGGCGGCGGGTTCCGGATGGTCCTCACCTACCTCGACGCCACCGACAGCCCCGGCAAGACGTCGGACGCGACGGACGTCGTCGATGTCGAATTCGCCGACCTGGTGCCGCCGGAGCGCGTGGTGCAGCGGGCGGTGTTCGAGGCCGACGACCCGTCCTACGCGGGCACGATGACGATGACCTGGCACCTCGTTGGCGCCGGTGACGGGACCGAGGTGACCGTCACCGCGACAGGCGTGCCACCCGGCATCGACCAGGCGGCCCACGAGGACGGGATCAGCTCCTCGCTGGCCAACCTGGCGTCGTATGTCGAAAGGGCCGACTGACTCAGGCTGGACGCCAGCAGCGGCAGTCATCGGATGTTCCATGGTCACTGACCCCGCCAGCTGCCTAATGCCCCTGTGTTCCGACCTCATTCACCCGATCAATTCTTGTCCTGCGCCTTGACGAGTGCATGCAATGTCGCCGATTCTGCGGGTCATCCAACGTATCGGCATGAGGAGATGGCGCATGCCCGAATCATCCTCGTTCAGACACACATTCCTCGGAGCTTTAACGGTGGAAGTTGCATCGGCAGCGCCGATCTCCCGGCGGGCCTTCGTCGCGGGCAGCTCAGCGGCCGTGTTCGCGGCCGGTTCTCCCGTGGCCTGGGCAGGTCGCTCACACCATCGCGATGTGCACGGCGACCTGCTCGACGACGCCGCGATGCTCTGGAAACGCGTCCCCGGCAGCTGGCAGGAGGGACCCTTCCTGGGCAACGGCTACATGGCCGCGCACATTTACCGGAAGTCGGGCGAGGACAACGTCCTGCGCATCATGATCAACAACGGTCTGGTGCAGGATCAGCGCGGCCAGTGGGAGGCCGCGATCGGCTACTCGCGGCTCGGCGTCGGCCACCTCACCCTCACCTTCGCCGGCGCCATCACCGCAGTGGACTGGCGGCTCGACTTAGACGACGCCGAGCTGACCGGCACGATCACGACCACTCGCGGCGGCGCGAAGTTCAGCGCCCTGATTCTGAACCACCGCGATGTGCTGCTCGCCCGCCTCGAACCCACCGCGGGCGAGGAGTCCGCGAGTTGGGGCTTCACCCCGCTGCCCGCGCGGACGACCCGCACCATCCGCCTCCCACCCGACTACACCGGCAACCCGGACCCGACCGTCGCCCCCGGCCTGGTCGAGCAGCCGCTGCACGCCGGTGGCGGCTACACCACCGCCTGGCGCGAGGTCCGCTCCGGTACGCGGCGATTGCTGGCCGCCTCCGTCGCGTACGGCTATCCGGACTCGATGGGCCGAGAGCAGGCGGTCCGTGCGGTCGACGAAACACTCGACGGCGCCCCGGACCGCGACATCGCGCGGCACCGCCGCTGGTGGCACGGCTTCTACCGGCGCAGCCTGGTCTCCGTACCCGACAAGAAGGTCCAGCGCTTCTACTGGATCCAGCTCTACAAGCTGGCCTGCGCCACCCGCGCGGGCGGCCCGGTCACCCCGGTCTTCGGTCCCTGGTTCCCCGAGTCGGGCAACGGCTGGACCAACATCTGGTGGAACACCAACGTCCAGGTCACCTATCCGGTGGCCAACGGCTCCAACCACCGCGAACTCGACGCCATCACGCCCACCTTCGCCCGCTATCACGAGAACCTGGAGACCAACATCCGGCCGGAGCTGCGCGACGGCGAGACATACGCGCTCTGCCATCCCGGCGACTGGCAGCTGCGCTCCGGCCCGCGCTACGTGGGCCGTCCCGGCATCGACCCCAACGACCACACCGGCAACCTCATCTGGGCCCTGCACAACACCTGGGTCACCTACCGGCACCACATGGACGACAAGGTGCTGCGCCACGTCATCCACCCGGTGCTCACGAAGGCGGTCAACCACCACGCCCGCTTTCTCACCGCAGGCGCGGACGGCAGGCTGCACCTGCCCGAGACCCGCTCACCGGAATACGCCAACGCCGCCGACTGCACGTACGACCTGTCGCTGCTGAAGTGGGGCTGCGCGACGCTGCTGGCCTCGGCGAAACGACTGCGGCTGGACGACCCGCACGCCGGGCGGTGGCGCGACATCCTCGCCCGGCTGGTTCCCTACCACGTGAACGAGAACGGCGTGATGATCGGCACCGGCGTCCCCCTCGCCGAATCCCACCGCCACTTCTCCCATCTGCTGTGGCTGTACCCCCTCCAGGAGAAGCTGGAGCGGCGCACCTTCGACCACTGGACCTCGATGCAGGTCCGCTGGCACGGCTACAGCTACGCCGCCGCCTCGTCCATGGAGACCCTGTTCGGCAACGCGGAGGAGGCGCTGACGTATCTGCGCTTCTATCTGGACGGCAACGTCGTCGACAACTGCGCCCTGACGCCGAACACCATGTACCGCGAAGGCTCCAACTTCGCGCTGGAGAGCCCGATCAGCGCGGGCCAGTCGCTGCTCGACATGGTCACCCACAGCCACGGCGGCGTGGTGCAGGTGTTCCCCGCCGTCTCCTCGACCTGGCGCGACGTCTCGATCTCCCAGGTCCGTACGCAGGGCGCCTTCCTCGTCGACGCCTCCCGGTCGGGCGGCCGGACCGACTGGATCGCCGTGACGAGCGAAGCGGGCGAACCGCTGGTGCTGCGGCACGGAATCGTCGGCGAGCTCGAGGTCCGCGACAAGACGAACGGCTCCCGGCTCCCGTACCGCGACCGGGGCGACGGAACCATCGCCGTCGCCGTGCGCCGGGGTCGTACGGCCGTGGTGACCCGGCGCGGCGACCGACCGCGGCTCGCACCACGGAACGTCCCGGCCAACGGCGACGCCCCGGCGTGGGGCCTGCCGTAGCGACGCCCGACATCCGTGACGCCCGACATCCGTGACGCCCGACCCCCCACCGATCGACACCATCGACACAGGAGGGCACGTATGAACACCAAGCGCAGAGCACTCGCCACGGTCTGCACCGCAGCCGCGGCCGTCATGACCCTGCTGGCCGGCCAGGCCCATGCCACGGTGATCTGGGACGGCGACGCCTCCCGCGGCACCGGCGTCTTCGGCCACATCGGGAGCAACTGCGCCGCACCCGGCCGCGTGACCGCGGTGGACGATTCCACGCGGGGCGAGGTGTGGCGCTACCGCAAGCCGGCCGGCTCCAACCGCTGTGAGAGCCGGGGCATCGTCGTGGGCGACGACGACTACACCTTCACCAACGGCAGCACCCACTACCTGGGCTGGGACAGCAAGCTCTCCAGCACGGTCGACAACAACGCGATCTTCCAGTGGAAGTCGTACGGCGACCACCAGCAGAACTGGCCCGTCGTGCTCAAGATGATCGGGGGCAAGCTGACGATGATCCAGCGGCAACCGGACGGCACCGTGCACACCATCTGGTCCAGGTCCGTCTCCGCCGGTGCCTGGAACCACATCGTCATCGGCCTCCACCTGTCCGACCAGACCCGCGGCGGCTGGGTCGAACTCTGGTTCAACGGCGCCAAGCAGACCTTCAACAGCGGCACCCAGCGCTGGAACTGCCGGACCTTCGACAGCGAGAACCACCCGAAGTGGGGTGTCTACGGCGCCGACTCGAACTCGGTGGACCACTACGTGGACGCACTGAAGGTCGGCACCTCCTACGGGGACGTGGACTGAGCCTCCGGCGGCCAACGGCAGCGTCCGGCGGCGCACTTCCGCCGCCGGACCTGCGGTCGGTTACTGTGCGCGAATGTCAAACGCGCGTACGTATGGCGGCTACCGGACGGGCGGCTTATGGGCCGCGGCAGGAATCTCCTTCGGCGCTGTGGTGGTTGGCTCGGCCATCGCCCTGTTTGGCATGCTCGAGTTCGACGAGCGGTGCCAGCACGGGCTGATCCAAGGACCGGGCCGACTCCTGCGGGTGCGGGATCAGGCGTTTCCGCCGGCCACCATCTGCGAGTTCCAGTACGGAGAGGTCTCCTCGATCGGCGGCGGGGGAGTGCTCAACGTGCTGCTCTGGGGCAGCTTTCTGGTCCTGGTCACCTGTCTGCTCGTGGCCCTGATCGCCGAGTGTCTCGATCCGCCACTCGGCAGCGACCTGGTCATGCCGATGTCCAGGACCGCGAAGCTCCGCCGTACGGGAGCGGCGTTCTTCGTGACCGGCTCCGTCTTCCTCATGGTCTACGCGTTCGCCGGATGGCGGCTGGTCGCGGGACCGTCGTCGGCCTGCTCGGCAGGGGCGGACTGGGGGACCCAACCGCCGAAGACGCTGGAGTACAGCTTCCTCCCGCCTCAGGCGACCTGCCAGTACACCAGCGGCTTGACGCGGCAGATGAACCCGGACTGGGTGGCGTCGCTGGCAACCGAGTTGGCCGTTCCCGCGCTGATCGCCGGAGTGGGCTTTGCGCTTGCCGTGCGGCGCTGGGCCGTGGAACGGGCGCCCGATTCAGGTCCGGCGATGAGGAGTTGGGGGCGGTCGCGTCGGGCTTCGACGGCTGAGGCCGATCACTCCGTATCCCGCTCCGGCAGCGGCGAGTAGCGGGTGGGCCCCGGTGACTGGCCCTCCGGCGGGTAGTCGCAGTCGAGGCTGGAGATCTCGTAGTCGTCGCCCTCGTTCTGCTCCTGGTCGACCACCACCGCCGCGGTACAGACACGGCCGTGCTCGTCCGTGAACGTGACGATCTCGCTGTAATCCGTCGGAGTGCCGCACCCCGTGAGCAGCAGCACCATCGCCCCCGCGGCCACCGCCACGCCGAGCCCCCACGGCCGTTTCATCCCGCGCCCCCATGTCCGCTGCGTCATCCAACTCGGTCCGCGCTGCACAACGTAGCCGTGGACGACGGTGGTCACCAGGTTGGCTTCATCGGGATGCTTGTTTCGATATGCCTCTATGTTGACGTTTTTCGATTCAAGGCGCAAGGTTGCATCAATGGACATCAATACAGGCAGGGAGTGAGTCATGAGCGAGCAGTCCACCGACCTGCGCGAAACCGTCCGTCAGCGGTACGCGGCGGCGGCCGTGCAGGTCAGCGAGGGCGGCACCGCCTGTTGCGGGCCGCAGCCGGTCGAGGTCGATGAGAACTTCGGCTCCACCCTGTACGCCCCCGATGAGCGCGACACGCTGCCCGCCGACGCCGTCGCCGCCTCCCTCGGCTGCGGCAACCCCACAGCCGTCGCAGAGCTGCGCGAGGGCGAACGCGTCCTGGACCTCGGCTCCGGCGGCGGCATCGACGTCCTGCTCTCCGGCCGCCGCGTCGGGCCGACGGGCAAGGCGTACGGGCTGGACATGACCGAGGAGATGCTCGCCCTCGCCCTGGCCAACGCCGAGAAGGCGGGCGCGACCAACGTCGAGTTCCTCAAGGGCACCATCGAAGCCATCCCGCTGCCCGCGAACACCATCGACGTGGTGATCTCCAACTGCGTCATCAACCTGTCCGTCGACAAGCCCGCCGTCTTCGCCGAGACCTTCCGCGTGCTCAAGCCCGGCGGCCGGATCGGTGTCTCCGACGTCGTCGCCGACGACACCCTCACCACCCGACAGCGCGCCGAACGCGGCGACTACGTCGGCTGCATCGCGGGAGCCCTCTCCTTCGCCGAATACCGCGCGGGCCTGGCGGCCGCCGGCTTCACGGACATCGAGATCACCCCGACCCACTCGGTCGCCGACGGCATGCACTCCGCCATCGTCCACGCCACCAAGCCCACCACCGCCACCGGCCCGGGCACGGGCACGGGCGCGACGCTCGCTGCGGACGACTCCTGCTGCGGTGTCACCACCTGCCACAACTGACCTCGCACGCCCCGCGGCAGGACGCAGATCACGTCACTGCTTAAGGTCATCCAGTGACGAGTAGCAACGCGCCCCGTTCCCATGTCCTCGACGGCACCCGTCCGACGACGGCGCCCACCAACTGGCGCTATCGGCTTCGCCAGTTCGGATACACCGAACGCCCCCGGAGCGACACCCGCGAGCGCCTGGTTCCGCCCTTTCCGAAGCCGTCCACTCGCCTCTGGGAATTCATGGGCTTCAGCCCGGCACCGGCCTCCCGCCTCGCGAGGGCGATGGACTGGCTGGGGCCGGTACTCGTCGCCGTAATGGCAGGAGCGATACGTTTCTGGCAACTCGGCCGTCCCCATGCCTTCGTCTTCGACGAGACCTACTACGCCAAGGACGCCTGGTCCCTGCTGCAGTTCGGCTACGAGGGCACCTGGCCGGACCGCAAGATCGCCGACCCGCAGGTACTCGCGGACCCCCAGGTGATCTCGCTCACCGACACCGGGGCCTTCGTCGCACACCCGCCCATGGGCAAGTGGGTGATCGCCCTGGGCGAGGGGATGTTCGGCCTGGACCCGTTCGGCTGGCGCTTCATGACGGCGGTCCTGGGCACGCTGTCGGTGCTGATGCTGTGCCGAATAGGCCGCCGCCTGTTCCGGTCGACGATGCTGGGCTGCCTGGCCGGCGCACTGCTGGCGATGGACGGCCTGCATGTGGTGATGAGCCGTACCGCTCTGCTGGACCTCGTCGTCATGTTCTTCGTGCTGGCGGCGTTCGGCTGTCTGCTGATGGACCGGGACCAGGCGCGGGCCCGGCTCGCGGCGGCCTTGCCGGTCGGCGAGGACGGCCGTACGCGTCCGGACGGGCACACGGGTGACCATGCCGGGACGGGCTTGCGTCCATGGCGGCTCGCAGCCGGCGTCTGCCTGGGGCTGGCGGCTTCGAGCAAATGGAGTGGCCTGTACTTCCTGGTCTTCTTCGTGGCCCTGACCCTGCTGTGGGACGTCGGCGCCCGCCGCGTGGCCGGGGCGCACCGCCCGTATCGCGCGGTGCTGCGCAAGGACCTCGGCTGGTCGGCGCTGTCCCTCGCCGCGGTCGGTCTGGTGACGTATGTGGCGACATGGAGCGGCTGGTTCCTGTCCGACAACGGTTACGGACGCCACTGGGCGGACGGCCGCGGCGGCACCTGGTCGTGGATTCCGGCTCCGCTGCGCAGCCTGTGGCACTACGAGTACGGGGTCTACCAGTTCAATGTGGGGCTGCACGATTTCCACAAGTACGAGTCCAACCCCTGGAGTTGGCTGGTCCTCGGCCGCCCCGTGCTCTTCCACTACGAGTCGCCGGCGCCCGGGAAGGACGGCTGCACCGCGACGACCGACTGCTCACAGGCGATCCTCGGACTCGGCACGCCGCTCCTGTGGTGGTCGGCCTGCTGCGCGCTCATATACCTGCTGTACCGATGGGCACTGCGCCGCGACTGGCGCGCCGGCGCCATCCTGTGTGCGGTGAGCGCCGGTTATCTGCCCTGGTTCCTGTACCAGGACCGTACGATCTTCTCCTTCTACGCCGTCGTGTTCGTGCCGTACCTGAGCCTGGCCGTGACGATGATGCTGGGAGCGGTGCTGGGGCCGCCGGGGGCGACTGAAAGACGCCGCATCCAGGGGACGGTGGCGGCGGGCGCGCTCGTGCTGCTCATCGCCTGGAACTTCATCTACTTCTTCCCGATCTACATGGGACAGACGATCCCGTACGCCGACTGGCGCGCCAGGATGTGGCTCGACACGTGGATCTGAAGCCCACGGCAGGCTGAGGGGGCGGGGTCGACGCGACTGCGTCAACTGGCGGCTGCGCCGAACCACTTGGGCAGTCGGCTGAGGAGATCCTGCTGGTCGTCGCCGACCCACGCCACATGGCCGTCCGGCCGGAGGAGTACCGCGGGGACGTCCAGTTCCTCGCTCATGTCGACGACGTGGTCGACCCGGTCGTCCCAGCCCGCGACCGACAGCCGGCCGGTCTGGTCGAGCAGCAGCCCGCGGCCGCCGTGCATCAGCTCGTAGAGGTTCCCCCGCTTCAGCTCCACGTCCCGCAGCCGCCGGCCGAGGAGTTCGTGGCCCTCGCCGAAGTCGTAGCGGATCCCGGTCGCGGTGATCTTCTCGGTCAGGTACCGGTTCACCTCCTCGAAGTCCATCAGTTCCGACAGCAGCCTGCGTACGGCCTGCGGGCCCGGCTCGTTGGAGATCAGCTCCATCTGCGCGCGGGTGTTGTTCAGCACGTCGGCGGCCACCGGGTGCCGCTCGGTGTGGTAGCTGTCCAGCAAGCCCTGCGGTGCCCAGCCGCCCACCTCGGCGGCCAGTTTCCAGCCGAGGTTGAACGCGTCCTGGATGCCGAGGTTGAGCCCCTGCCCGCCGACCGGCGGGTGGATGTGCGCCGCGTCGCCCGCGAGCAGCACCCGGCCGACCCGGTAACGCTCGGCCAGCCGGGTGGCGTCACCGAAGCGGGACAGCCAGCGCGGTGAGTGCACGCCGAAGTCGGTGCCGGCGATCACCCGCAGCTGTCGCTTGAACTCCTCGAGAGTCGGCGGTACGGAGCGGTCCTCGGCCACCCCCTCGGCGGGCACGCCGACGCGGTACACCCCGTCCCCGAGGGGCATGGCGCCGAACCGCTTCTCGGTCTTGCGGACTTCGGCCATCACGGCGGTCAGCGTCTCCGGCTCCGCGGTCACCTTCATCTCGCCCAGCAGGGTCTCCACCCGGCTGGGCTCACCGGGAAAGCCGACGCCGAGCAGCTTGCGCACCGTGCTGCGGCCGCCGTCGCAGCCGACGACGTAGCGCGAGCGCATCCGCGTGCCGTCGGCCAGCTCGACGCTCACCCCTTGGTCGTCCTGGCTCAGCCCGGTCAGCGCACAGCCGCGCCGGACCTCGGCGCCGAGCTCGGTGGCGCGCTCGGCCAGCAGGCGGTCGGTGGTGGTCTGCGGGATGCCGAGGACGTACGGACGGGAGGTGTCCAGCCGTTCCGGCGCGGGCTTGCTGATTCCGGCGAAGAAGCCACCGACCGGGTACTGCTGACCGAGCGCCAGGAAGCGATCGAGCAGCCCGCGCTGATCCATCACCTCGATGCTGCGCGCGTGCAGGCCGAGCGAGCGGACGATCGGGGTCGGCTCCACGTCCTTCTCCAGCACGACCACGTGCACACCGTGCAGCCGCAATTCGCCGGCCAGCATTAAACCGGTCGGTCCGCCGCCGACCACGATCACGTCAATCATCTGAAGGCCCTTTCAAGGGGATTGGGTTTCGGCCGTCCGCATCGTGAAATGCGCACGTATTCCGTGAATCCGTCATTTCCGCAGCTTCTGGCTTTGGTCGCTCATTCTGTGGCACGACCAGGGCCTTGCCGCAAGCCCCCCAGTGCGCT
The DNA here is from genome assembly GCF_040656035.1 of Streptomyces sp. NPDC050211. NCBI lineage: Bacteria > Bacillati > Actinomycetota > Actinomycetes > Kitasatosporales > Streptomycetaceae > Streptomyces > Streptomyces sp. NPDC050211. Next base: position 173,474 of record NZ_JBFALC010000010.1, on the reverse strand, counting down.
ATAGGTTGAGAGTGGCAAGGAGTACACAGCTCCTTGCCTTTGTTATTTGTGGCGTCCGGGACAAACGTTGCCGGGGTGGAAGTCCCGGTGCAGGAACCGCCCTTCATAGGGCGGCGCGGGCTTGCGGATCACGTCTTTCGCCGCGGCCCATGCCGCCGCGTCGGCGCCCTTCGGAACGACGACGGTGTCGGCGGTCGTCAACGCCTCAAACTCCCGGGCCGCTCGGCGGGTCGCAACGCGTGGATCCCACGGGTTGGCGGGCCGGCAGAGGGACGCGCGCCTCCAATCCCTCATCATCGAGGAGCGTTCTTGCCGCTGCTGCGCCGCTCGGACGACCCCACCGGATCAGCGAGGGGTCACCCTCGCAGCGAGGCCCGGCCGTTCTCACGCGGACACGGGTCAGACGCTACATCTGATCAACAAGCTCAAGACCACGGCGCGGCGCATGGTGCGCATCGGTTGCCGGCCGCCCAGGGGATCCCGCGAGCCGCGATGAGTTCTTCGGCGTCCGGCGGTCACACTGTCGAACCCGTTACCGAGGAGGACTGCTGATGCGCAGCGTGACCTATTCGATGGGCGCCTCACTCGACGGCTACATCGCCGGGCCGGACGGCAACTTCGACTGGACGCAGCCCGACGAGGACGTCTTCCGCTTCTGGATCGACGAGATTCGACAGGTCGGCGTCCACCTGATGGGACGACGGCTGTACGAGACGATGCTGTACTGGGAGACCGCCGACCAGGATCGATCGCTCGACGAGGACGAGCTCGAGTGGACCGCGCTCTGGAACCCGCTCCCGAAGGTGGTGTTCTCCACCACGCTGTCGGCGGTGCAGGGCAATGCCCGCCTGGCCTCCGGCAGCCTGGCGGAGGAGATCGAGCGGCTGCGAGCCGAGCCGGGGGAGGGCGAGATCGCGATCGGCGGCGCGACTCTCGCCGCCGAGGCCGCCGCGCTGGGTCTGATCGACGAGTACCGGGTCATGGTCCACCCGGTGCTGGTGGGCGGTGGCATTCCGTTCTTTCCCAGGAACGATCGCCGGGTGGATCTCGAACTCGTCGAGACCCGCACCCTCAGTTCGAAATTCGTCTACCTCCGTTACCGCGCGGCGTCAGCGAAATGATCCGCAGACGCACGTAATGCGCGTGGGGTTATCCCCACCCCCGATCCGCCAGCAGCCGCCATGGTCCGCAATGACCGTGATCCGTAGCTTCGAGTCATCGGCTCGAAAAGATCGCGAGAGGACGGACCATGAGGCTGCGCAGCGGCAAGCGGCAGAAGACGGACGACCGGCCGGAGGTGCAGGGCACACCCGGTCTCGCCGTCGAACTGCGCGGCGTCCGGCGGCAGTACGGCCGCGGCGCCGGTGTCGTGCACGCGCTCGCGGGTATCGACCTCGCCCTGCCACGCGGCACGTTCACCGCCGTCATGGGCCCTTCCGGCTCCGGCAAGTCCACCTTCCTGCAGTGCGCCGCCGGCCTCGACCGGCCGTCGGCCGGCTCCGTGCGCCTCGGCGGTACGGAGATCACGGGCATGCGCGAGAACCAGCTCACCGAGCTGCGCCGCAGCCGCCTCGGTTTCGTCTTCCAGGCCTTCAACCTCCTGCCCTCCCTCACCGTCGAGCAGAACGTGCTGCTCCCGATGCGCCTCGCCGGGCAGCGCCAGGACCGCCGACGAGCCGGTGCGGTGCTCGCGCAGGTCGGCCTCACCGAGAAGGCGAAGCGGCGGCCCGGCGAGCTCTCCGGCGGCCAGCAGCAGCGCGTGGCCATCGCTCGCGCCCTGATCACCAGCCCGGACGTGGTGTTCGCCGACGAGCCTACCGGCGCCCTCGACACCGGCACCGCCGCCGAGGTCCTCGGCCTGCTCCGGCACGCGGTGGACACCCTCGGGGCCACCGTCGTCATGGTCACCCACGACCCGGCCGCGGCCGTCTGGGCCGACCGCGTGCTGTTCCTCGCGGACGGCGTCTTCGCCGGCGGCCTCGACCGCGGCTCGGCGGAGCAGATCGCGGCGCACATGGCCGCCCTCACCTCCCGTACAGGCGCGATGGTGGGGGCGGCGGCGTGAGGAGCTTCGCCCCCAACGGCCTCGCCCGCGCGGCCGTGCGCTTCAAACCCGCGTCGTTCGCGGGCACGTTCGTCGCGCTGATGATGGCGGCGCTGATCGTCTCCGCCTGCGGCATCCTCCTGGAGACGGGCGCCCGCGCCTCGGTTCCGCCCGAGCGGTATGCCAAGGCGCCGGTGGTCGTGGCCGCGGACCAGTACGCCCGCTTCGTCACGGGCAGCGGGGACAGCCGGTCCGAGTCGGCGGACCTGCTGCCGGACACGGCGCGTCTGGACGCCGCACTGGCCGACAAGGCGGCCCGCGTGCCCGGCGCGGAGGGGGCGGTGCCGGACTTCACGTTCCCGGTGCGCCAGGGCGACGGCGCGCTGACGGGCCACGGCTGGGGAGCGCACGCCTTCACCGGTGCCGCGCTCACCTCCGGTGCGGCACCCCGTACCGGCGAGGTCGTACTCGACGCCGCCGCTGCGCGGGCCGCGAAGGGCGGCGTCGGCGACACGGTCACGCTCGAAACCGCCACCGGACGCGCCGACTTCCGCGTCTCCGGGCTGGCGCAGGCCGGACCCGGCGACGTGGCCGAGGGTGCCACGGGCTGGTTCGCCGACGCCCAGGCCTCCGCGCTGGCCGGGCATCGCGGCAAGGCCGGCGCAATCGCCGTACTGGCGAAGGACGGGGCGAACGCCGACGCGCTCGCCGCCGGCGTGAAGAAGGCGCTCGCCGACTCCGGCGTCAAGGTGCACACCGGTGACGATCGCGGTGCCGTCGAGGACCGTGGGCTCGGGTACGCCAGGGAGATGCTCACCGGGCTCGGCGGCTCCTTCGGCGGGATCGCCGCCATGGTCGCCGTCTTCACGGCGTCCGGCACGGTCGCGCTGTCCGTCGCCCAACGAGCGCGGGAGTTCGCGCTGTTGCGCGCCGTCGGGGCCACTCCGCGGCAGATCCGCCGCGCGGTCGCCGCGGAGGCGCTGCTCGTCGCGCCCGCCGCCGGTCTGGTCGGCTTCCTGCCCGGGATCGGGCTCGCCCACTGGTGGTTCGGTCAGCTGCAGGACCGCGGGGCCGTCCCGGAGGCCGTGGCCTTGCACATCTCCTGGATCCCGCTCGTCGTCGCCGTCGGCGCGGGGCTGCTGACCGCGCTCGCCGCCAGCTGGGCCGCCGGGCGCCGACCCGCGAAAATCAGGCCGGGGCAGGCGCTCAGCGAGGCGTCGGTGGAGCGACTGCGGCCGGGTGTGATCCGTACGCTGCTGGGCCTGGGTGCCCTTGTCGGCGGCGGGTTCCTCACCGTCGTCGCCGCCCGTTCGGCGGGGGAGGACGCGGCCAACGCCGCCCTCGGCGTCGTCATGCTCTTCATGCTCGCCGTCGCACTGCTCGGCCCGCTGGTGGCGCGGCTGTGCGCGGAGCTGTTCGGGCTCCCGCTGAGCGGCGGCGGTGCCTCGGCCTCGCTCGCGGCCGCCAACTCCCGTACGAACGCCCGTCGGCTGGCCTCCGCGATCACCCCGATCGTGCTGGCCATGGCCTTCGCCTCGACGCTCGTCTTCATGCACACGAGCGAGAGCCATGTCGCCGCGAAGCAGCTGCGCGCCGGCGTCACCGCGGACCACGTGGTCACGGACCCGGCCGGGCTGCCCGCCGACGCCGTCGACCGAGCGGCCCGCACGCCCGGCGTCGACGCGGCCGTCGGCCTGCTCGACACGCAGGTGCTCGTGCCCGTCGGGTCGGGCGGCGACCGATGGCTGCAGAGCTCGGCGACCCAGGGCATCTCCGGCTCCGGCGCGCAGCTCGCCAAGGTGCAGGACCTCGACGTGCGCAGCGGCAGACTGGACCGGGTCGGCAAGGGCCGGATCGCCATCGACAAGACGCTCGCCACCTCCGCGAAGGTCAAGGTCGGCGACACACTGCCCCTCTACCTCCCGGACGGTACCCGGACCAGCCCCGAGGTCGTCGCCGTGTACGGCCGCGGGCTCGGCCTCGCCGCGGTGACCATGGACCGCGCGTCCCTGGCCGCCCACGTCACCTCGGGCTTCGACAGCACGCTCCTGGTACGGGGCGGCGACGCACAGGCCCTCGCCTCGCTCGGCAAGGTCACCGACGCCTCCGGCTACGCGGTCGAGCAGAACACCGACCGCGAGCTCAACGCCTGGGCCAACTACACGATGGCCGGCGTCCTTGGTGGCTTCGCCGCTGTCGCCGCCGTCAACACGCTCGTGATGACCGTCCTCGACCGCCGCCGCGAACTCGGCATGCTCCGCCTCGTCGGCTCCACCCGGCGCCAGGTGATGCGGATGCTGCGCTGGGAAGGCCTCCTGGTGGCGGTGACCGGCATCGTCCTCGGCACGGCCATCGCCGCCGCGACGCTGATCCCGATGATGCGCGGCCTCACCGGCGAGGCCCCGTACGTACCTCCCCTGGTGTACGCAGCCTTCGCCGGCGGCGCGGTGGGACTGGGCCTGCTGGCAGTGACCCTGCCGGCGAGGGCGGCGCTGCGGCGCTGAGGAACCCCGTCCGTGGTCCACGCCGCTCTGTGACCCATGCCACATGCAGTTCCTGTCAGCAATCGGCGCGCTGCTCCGCTCAAGTCACCGGAAGCAAGCGAACCGACGGGAGCATCAAATGAAGCACCGCATCGTCGTCCTCGGCGCCGGCTATGCCGGGGCCTACGTGGCCGGGAACCTGGCCCGCCGGCTCTCCCCGGAGGACACCGAGATCACCGTGGTCAACGCCGAGCCGGACTTCGTTCAGCGGCTGCGGCTGCACCAGCTCGCGGCCGGCCGGGACATCGAGGCTCCACAGCTCGTCGACGTCTTCGCGGGCACGGGGATACGGCTGCGCCTGGCCCGTGTCACCGCCGTCGACCCCGAGCGTCAGGTCGTCTCCGTGGCCGACGCCGACGGCGGCGGCGAGCTCGGCTACGACACGCTTTTGTACACACTCGGCAGCCACGGCGACGGCCGCGCCGTCCCCGGTGCGGCCGAGCACGCCTTCGACGTCGCCGCCAGGCCCTCGGCGCTGCGCCTGCGCTCGCGTCTGGACAGCCTGGGCGGGCGGGGCGGCGGCGGGAGTGTGGTGGTCGTCGGCGACGGGCTGACCGGCATCGAGACCGCCACCGAGATCGCCGAGGCCCGGCCCGGGCTGTCGGTGACGCTGGTGGCCCGCGGACAGCTGGGCGCCCAGCTGTCCGCCGGAGCCCGCAGCCACCTGCGTCAGGCCTGCGACCGGCTGGGCATCACCGTCCTGGAGCACACCACCGTCGAAGCCGTCGAAGCGAGGCGCGTCCTGTGCGCCGACGGCACCGCCCTGGCGTCCGACGCGACCGTGTGGACGGCCGGGTTCGCGGTGGCTCCCATCGCCGCCGCCGGTGGGCTCGAGGTCACCGTGGACGGTCGGATCATCGTGGATCGCACCATGCGGTCGGTCTCGCACCCGAACATCTATGCCGCCGGCGACAGCGTCTACGTCATCGGCGACAACGGCCGGCCGCTGCCGATGTCCTGCGCATCGGCGGGCTACACCGGCATGCAGGCCATGGTGGCGATCGTGGGTCGTCTGACCGGCCGCAAGATCGCGAACGTCAAGCTGGACTACGTGGGCAACCACATCAGCCTCGGTCGGCGGGACGGGATCCTGCAACTGGTCGACGACGAAGCGCGGGCGAAGCCGAAGTTCCTGGGCGGCCGGAAAGCCGCGCGGATCAAGGCGGGCATCCTCAAGATGTCGCTGTGGACCACCTCGCATCCGACCTTCGGCCTGCCCAAGCGCCGGCGCCGCCTGATCGCCGCGCGGGATACGACCGCCGAAAAGGCGGTCGCGTAGCCGCCTGCACGACCTAGGGTGATCCGTGTGGACAGCACCGACATCGATCGCTTCGACGCCAGTCGGTTCGAGGCCAGCCGGAACCGGCTGGCCTCGCTCGCCTACCGGCTCCTGGGCTCCGCCACCGACGCCGAAGACGCCGTGCAGGACGGGTTCCTGCACTGGCAGGCCGCCGACCGGCAGCGCATCGAGGTGCCGGAAGCATGGCTGACCAAGGTGGTCACCAACCTGTGCCTCGACCGGCTCCGCTCGGCACAGGCCCGCCGCGAACGCACCGCCGGTGCCTGGCTGCCCGAACCGCTCCTCGACGGCGACCCCATGCTCGGCCCGGCCGACACGTTCGAGCAGCGTGAGTCGGTCTCCCTGGCCGTGCTGACTCTCATGGAGCGCCTGTCACCCGTCGAGCGAGCCGTCTACGTCCTGCGCGAAGCGTTCTCCTACAGCCACGCCGAGATCGCCGAGATCCTCGACATCACGGAGTCCGCAAGCCAGCAGCACCTCCACCGGTCCCGGCGCCGCATCACCACCGCGCGCCGCCGCGACGGCAGCGAAGTCGACCCGGCATCCGCCCGCAGGATCGTCGAGGAATTCCTCGCCGCTGCCACCTCGGGCCGCACCGAACGGCTGGTGGCGCTGCTCACCGACGACGCGATCGCGATCTCCGACGGCGTCGGCGGCACGGCCGAGAAGCTGTTGCAGTTCGACACTCCGCAGCGCGTCGCCGCCGTCGTACGGGCCGGCCTCAAACCCACGGCCGCGAAACGGCGCTTGGCCGGCGGCACGCCCGCCATCCACTACGCGCTCCTCAACGGCGCCCCCGCCATCCTCTTCGTGCTCGGCGACCAGGTCAGGGGCACCGCGACGTTCGACATCGCGAACGGCAGGATCGCAACGGTCCACGGCATCGCCGCCCCCACCCGCCTCGCCCGCCTCACCGAAGCCTGGCGGCGACACGGACCGGACACGCCGCTCATCGCCCAGTGGTGACCCGACGCCGACGTGTAATCGCCCGGACCGTGTCGCCGGCGGTCGGTAGCGTGACCGCCGTGATGGTGGGCACCGAAGAAACACGGCTGGTCATCCTGCGTGGCAACAGTGCCTCGGGCAAGTCGACCGTCGCGGTCGGACTGCGCGAGCGGTTCGGTCGTGGCCTGGCCCTGGTCGGCCAGGACAACATCCGCAGGGTCGTCCTGCGCGAGCGGGACCGGCCGGGCGCCGCGAACATCGGCCTGATCGACCTGACGGCCCGTTACGCCCTGGACGCCGGATACCACGTCGTCGTCGAAGGCATCCTCTACGCCGATCGTTACGGCGACATGCTCGCCCAGCTGCGCCGCGACCACCGTGGCCCGACCCACGGCTACTACCTGGACGTCCCGTTCACCGAAACCCTCGCCCGCCACGCCACCAAACCGATCGCCGACGACGTCAACGAGACGCAACTGCGCGACTGGTACCGGCCCTTGGACCTACTGCCCGGTGGCATCGAGACCGTCATCGGCGCCGACAGCACCCTGGCCGCGACGGTGGACCGCATCATGGTCGAGACAGGCCTGACCGGCCTCCCGGCGCTGGAGTAGATGCGCGGCGGCGAGTCAGGGCTTGCGGGCCACCCCGCCGTAGACGTCCGTGGGCTCGGGCGTGGTGCCGGGCTCGGGGTGCCACAGGGGGCAGGAGACGATGCCGGGTTCGAGCAGTTCCAGGCCCTCGTAGTACGCGGCGAGCTGCTGAGGGCTGCGCAGGACGTACGGGATGGCGCCGGTGTCGTCGTAGCCCTGCTGGGCCCGCTTGAGTTCCTCGTCCGTGTCCGTGCTGTCGTAGTGCACGAAGTAGCTGCCGGGACACAGGGCCGCCTGGAGGCGGCGGACGATGGACTTGGCCTCCTCGTAGTCCTGGATGTGGCCGAGGATGCCCATGAGCATCAGGGCGACCGGCCGGTCGAAGTCCAGGATCTGGCCCGCCGCTTCGAGGATCTTCTCCGGTTCGTGGAGGTCCGCGTCGACGTACTCGGTGACGCCTTCGGGGGTGCTGGTGAGCAGGGCCTGGGCGTGCCGGAGGACGAGGGGGTCGTTGTCGGCGTAGACGATGCGGGACTCGGGCGCCACCCGCTGCGCGACCTGGTGGGTGTTGTCGTACGTGGGCAGTCCGGTGCCGATGTCGAGGAACTGGCGGATGCCGAGTTCGCCGGCCACGAAGGTGACGGTGCGGATCAGGTACTGGCGGGAGGCGCGGGCCATGGTCTCGATGTTCGGCGCGGTCTCGCGGTAGGCGTCGCCCGCGATCCGGTCGACCTCGTAGTTGTCCTTGCCCCCCATCCAGTAGTTCCAGATGCGGGCGGAGTGCGGCACCGTGGTGTCGATCTTGGACAGTGCTTCCTGGTCGGGGGCGGGCCGGCCGTCTGCCATGGGAGTTCTCCTGCCGTGCGTCACGGGGTCTGTTACCAACGTACCGTCAACTGCTGCTTCGTCCGCCCGAGTTCGCGGTGCGCAGGGGTGCCGGGGCGGGGTGGGTGGGTGAGGTCGGCCGCGTCGAGGGTGACGACGGGGACGTGTTGGGCGAGGGTTCGCATCGCCCGTGCGTAGGCGTCGGCCGCCTCGGTGAAGTCCGTGGGGGCGGACCGGGGGAGGCTCACGGACGCCGTCAGGTGAATGAGGGCGCCGTCGCGCTCGGCCACGGATTCGGCGAAGTCGAGTGCCTGGATCCAGGTCACCCGGGAGTGGCCGCGGCGCAGCGGTCCGTAGACGAGCTCGTGGATCATGCTGCCGTCGAGGGCCACGCGTCCCGGTGCCGCGAGGAGTTCACGGTAGGGCCGGGTCGGGTCCACGTGGTGCAGGCGGTCCGGCAGGTGCTGGATCGGGAAGCCGTGGTGGGCCAGCTGGGCGATGAGGCCGTTGCGGGGGATGCCGTCGGCGCCCTCGATGACCAGGGTCCGGTGGCGGAGGAGCGCCTGCGGGAGGTTCATGCCGTCGCCTCGGGGCCGACCCGGGTGGTTCGGTGCGGAGCGATGCGGCCCGGGCGGGTGGCAGGCACGGTCCGGCGGGGGAGTCGGGGTGACGCGTGCATACCACTTCCTTCGAGGCGACGGGCCTGTTCAGTGTGGTCGGACGACCCGCACGCCGGGAGTGGGCGTGCGGGTTGTCCGGTTGTGCGCGCGTAGTGGTGTGCCGGGACGGATGGCGGAGTCAGGCGACCAGGAAGTCGGCCTGGCCGGCCTTGGCGCCTTCCAGGAACACGATCATCTCGTCGCGGGAGTAGACCAGCGCGGGGCCGTCGGGGTCGGTGGACTGGCGGAAGGCGACGCTGCCGTCGGGCAGTCGCTTGGCCTCGACGCAACTGCCGCCGTTGGTACCGCTCCAGGGCTTGTGCCAGCCCTCGGTGCCCAGATCGGAAGCCGACATACCGCTGTAGATGGGGCCCTTGGATCCCATGGATCACAACTCCTTACGCAGTTCACCCAGGATGGCCCGGGTTCGATCAACCGGCTCCGCCTGCACGGACATCCGGTCCAGTACTTCGAGGTAGGCGCCGACGTCCTCGGGCCGGTCGACATAGACCGCGCCGGCCAGGCTCTCCACGTAGACGATGTCGGGCAGTTCGGAGAATCCGAAGCGAAAGTGGTGGAACGGGCCGAAGGCGCCGGGGTGGGCGCCCGCCGTGAAACGCATGATCTGGATCCGGACCTTCGGCAGGTCCAGGACCTCGTGCAGCCGGTCGATCTGAGCCCGCATCACCTCGGCACCGCCGACCGCCCGGCGCAGCACCGTCTCGTCCAGGACGGCCCAGAGGGCGGGCGCGTCCGGCTTGGCGAGCAGGTCCTGGCGTTTGAGTCGCAGGTCGACACGGCGGGCTGTCTCCTCCTTCGGCTCGTCGGGGAAGCCGACGCGCATGAGCGCCTCGGCGTACTCGTGGGTCTGCAACAGGCCGGGGACGTAGTGGGGTTCGTAGAGACGGATGACCGAGGCTTCGCTCTCCAGGCTCACGTATGCCTTGAACCATTCCGGGAGCACGTCGCGGTACTGATACCACCACCCGGGCTGGTTCGCCTTGCGGGCCAGATCGAGGAAGTCCTCGATCTCCGCCGCCGGGACGCCGTAGGTGTGCAGCAACTCCTTCACGTACGGAATGCGCAGCCCCACCTCGGCCTTTTCGATCCGCCGCACCGTGAGCGCGGTGACCTCGATGGCGCGCGCCGCGTCCTCGAAGGACAGTCCGGCCTGCTCCCGCAGTTGCTTCAGCCGCTTGCCGAGGACCATCCGCAGGACGGTGGGTGCGCTGCCGCTCGAGCGGTTCTCGCTCACGTCCTACCTCCCTCGGCGGCCATCACAGCGTGCAGTGTGCCACGCGGTCCAAGACACAGACAGAGCGATGCGGATCGATACGAAATTATCAGAACGCCAGTTGCGTATCGAGTATCTACGCGACCATAGTTCTCGTGGGACCTCCCGCGCTCGCGGCGCGACGAAGGTCAACTCTGCCTGGTCGACGCTGACTTGACGGCCCGGCATGTAGGGCGCAGCACACGATCTGATGCGAGACCTGGATGGCCACCGTGACCGACGGACACACAAGGAGCCCGGGCAAGGGCCCCGCCGGAGGCAATGCGGCACTGGCGACCGCGCTGAAGGAGGCCGGCTGCTCGTATGCCTCCCTCGCCTTTCGGGTCAATGAACTCGGCCACTGCCAGGGCGCCGACTCCAGCTACGACAAGGCGTCGGTGACCCGCTGGCTCCAGGGACAGCAACCCCGCGGCAGAACACCGGAGTTGATCGCCACCGTGCTGTCCGAGCGGCTCGGCCGCGCCGTGTCACCCGCGGACCTCGGCTTCCATCCCGACCAGCAACGCCCGGTCGTGGCCCGGACGCTCGCGTACGGCGACGACATGGCGGACACCCTGCACGCGCTCGCCGAGCTGGGGTCGACCGACATCTCCCGGCACAGCCTGCTCGGCTCGGTCCCCTTCGTCGCCGGCGCCCTGACCGACCCTCAGCGCGAGTGGCTGCTGTGGCTGCTGGAGAACCAGGACACCGGGCAGCTGACGCCGGTGGCCGACGGCGGCCCCGTCGAACAGGTGCACGCGATGATCGCCATGTTCGACGAGATGGACAACCACTACGGCGGCGGCGGGGTGCGCACCAGCATCGTGCACTACCTGTCCACCGAGGTCGTCCCGATGCTGCAGCGGCGCGGTACGTCCCCCCAGGTGCAGCGCCCCCTGTACACCGCCGCGGCACGCCTCGCCGCGATGGCCGGCTGGAGTTCGTACGACGCGGGGGAGTACGGGCTGGCGCAGCGCTACATGATCCAGGCGCTGCGCCTGTGCGCCGAGGGCCGCGACCGGGTTCTGGGCGGGCAGATCCTGGCCGGACTGTCCCACCTGGCCACCAGCCTCGGCCGTCCCGACGAGGGGGTGTGCCTCGCGCGCGCGGGCATCGTCACCGCCAAGGAAGCGGGCAGCCCGCTGGGCCTGATGCGCCTGTACGCCATGTCGGCCCGCGGACACGCGGCCCAGGGGCACGCGCGCGAGGCCGGCGATGCGCTGCGCAGAGCCGAGCGGCACCTGGACGCCAGCCGCGGTGCCGAACAGGAGTCCCCCTGGGTGCGCTTCCTCGACGACCACTATCTGCAGGCCGAATCAGCGCTCTGCTTCCGCGACTTGGGGCTCGCCGCCCAGGCCGAGCGCACGGCGAGCGAGTCGGTGAAAGCCAACGCCGACCGGCGCAGGCGCCAGGCCATCAGCCGCTCCGTACTGGCCACGGCCCACCTCCAGCAGAACCGTCTTGACGAGGCCGTCGGTACCGCCACCGAGGCGCTCGACGCCCTCGCCACCGTGCACAGCGAACGCTCCATACAGGCTCTCCGCGACTTCCGCAGGCGGCTGGAGTCCCGTCGCGACGAACCCCTTGTACGGGAGTTCGCGCGCCGCTCCCGCGCGGTGCTGGGGGCGGCGGCGTGAACGCAGGACCCGCCTCAGTACCCGTCCGGGGACGGGGCGTTCTGCGCCCGGTCCACCGGCACATGGGCCCCCGAGACACCGCTCGACCAGTCGGACAGCAGGAACGCCACCACCCGCGCCACCTCCTGCGGCGCGACCGGCTCTCCGCCCGGCAGCTCCGCCGCCGCGAACCCGGCGAACCGCTCGGGATCCTCCCGGCGCATGCGATCCCAGCGCCGGCCGGGGATGAGCATCGACCCCGGGGAGACGGCGTTCACCCGGATCCCGTCCGGACCGAGTTCACGCGCGAGCGACGCGGCCAGGTGGATCTGGGCGGACTTCGCGACTCCGTACTGGATGGGCGGCCCCGGCTTCCAGCCGGAGATCGACGAGATCAGTACGACCGAGCCGCCGCCCGCGTCCCGCAGGTGCGGGATCGCGGCACGCACCAGCCGCACGGCATGACCGACGTTCAGCTCCCAGGTCACGGCCCAGTCCGCGGCGTCCGTCCGCTCGAAGCCGCCTCCGCGAGAGCCGCCCGCACACGCCACCACCCCGTCAAGGCCGCCAAAACGTTTCGCCGACGCCGCGACGAACCGCTCCAGACTCTCCGGCTCGGTGACGTCGAGCGCCCGCGTGAACAAGGGCCTGCCGTCCTCACCCCGCAGCGACAGCTCCAGCGCCTCCAGGTCACGCGCGGTACGCGCACACGTCGCCACCCGCGCCCCCTCGGCCACCAGCAGCCGTACGATCTGCTCGCCCAGACCCCGTGTGCCACCGGTGACCAGCACACGCTTGCCGCGCACGCCGGACCCTCCAGGGGACTCCTCGCGCGCCCCCACCCGGCTGCCGTGCACGTTCCTCACGCCCTCGAACATACCTCCCGCACCACTACGCACCCGCAACCGGACAACCCGCACACCCCCTGGTCCGGCCGCCGGTCCGGGTTGTTGGCTGCATATGCAGCCAACACATCCCCGACCGCGCTGCACCCACGAGGAGGCTCCATGACGGCACCCAGGGCCCAGCGCCACCAGCCGTCGCCCTCCCCGGCACACGTCCCCCACGCAGACCGTGCGCCCCTCGGTCAGCCCCATCCCACCGTGATCCCGGTGAACAGACCTCCCCGCCTCCACACCACGATCCCCGCCCAGCCCTCGCGCGCCGCAGACGTACGGCACCTGGTCACCGAGCACCTCAAGCGGCTGCGGCTGCCGCCGGATTACGTGGACAACGCCGTCCTCGCCACGGACGAGTTGTTCGCGAACGCAGTCCAGCACGCCCGTACCGGCCCCGGCGACACGGTCACCCTCACCATCGAGTGCGGCGACCACGAACTCCGGGTGACGGTCGGCGACCACTCGCCGCTGCCGCCGCGGCTGCGTACGGCGGGCGGGGCCGAGGAGTCGGGCCGTGGGCTGGCCATCGTGGCCGCGCTGGCCGATGACTGGGGCGTCGCACCTCCGGAGCCCGGTCGCCCGGGCAAGCGGGTGTGGTTCACGCTGGAGTTGGGGTGGGTGCCGTGAAGAGCGTGCTGGGTCGGCAGACGCCGGTCGAGACCGCGGACGAGAGCCGTCTCGCCGGTACGTCGGTACGCCCCGACGACGGCGCGGCAGGTACCGAGACGGCAGACCCGTTGGTGCCGGTGGCGGCTGCCCTGGCCGCGGAACTGCTGCACCGGGCCGATCATGAGCGGGACCTCATGCGGCGGGCGCAGGCCGACCCCACCCCGCAGCGGCGGTCCGAGATCATCGCGTGCCGCCGCGCCAACGCCGACGCGCTCAAGGCCGTCGTCCACCGCCACGGCTGGCCGTCCGCCGACCGGGTGGGCGCCCCCGCCTCGACCGCGGCCCTGATGATCCTGCTGCACGCCCCGGACCTCGACTTCCAGCTCTCCTGCCGGGACCTGATCGCCCAGGCCACCCTGGACGGCCGCTGCCCCGCCGTCCACCTCGCGTACATCGCCGACCACTGCGCCGTCGAGCAGCGCCTGCCGCAGTTCTACGGCACCCGCGTCAACCCGGCCACCCTGCGCCCGTACCCGATACGCCAGCCGGAAAGCGTCGACGAACGCCGCCGTGATGTCGGTCTGGGTCCGCTGGAGGAGCAGATGGCGGCGCTGCGACACGGTTGCTGAGCTGTTGCAAGAGTTCGTGGCGGACGGGACGCCGTCATGCTCATGGGCCGACCTCGTTCGCCCCACTTCCGACGAAGTCCATAACCAGGGAGGTTGAGGGGGAGTTCCCTCTCTGGACGCGGAACCGCTGGAGGACGCCATGGACATCACCCGCAGACGCCTGTTGTCCGCTCTGTCGGCCGCTGGGCTGCGGGCGGGGGTTCCCTCCCGGGCGGCGAGCGTGGAGGAGGGCGCCGTGGGCATGGCACGGATTCTGGCCAACACGGTGGCGGTCTTCGCCGGGACCGCCGAGTCCAATGCCCGGCAGGAGACGGCCGCCAAGGTGGCGGCCGTTCATCAGGCCGCGCGGGCGAATCTGCGGTCGATGGACGACGCCGGCGCGGGCGAGTTGTTCGCCGGTCTGGTGCTCGGCGCCGATCCGGCCCGCCTGGACACCGCCTTCCGGCGGCTGTATGAGATCGCCCTCGCCACCCGCACACCGGGCGCCGTCGACTCAGACCTGTTCGGGAACACGGCCGTGCAGCGCCGGGTGATCGACGGTCTCGTGTGGCTGCATGAGCGCTACTACGGTGACCAGTCCCAGGGCTACTACGGCAACTGGTTCCACTGGGAGATCGGTCTGTCGCAGCACATCAGCAGGACGCTCGCGCTCCTCGCGGACCAGGTGCAGGCCCACCGCCCGGACCTCCCGCGCAGGTACGTCTCCTCGATGGACGCGTATCTTCGCAACGGCATCGACGGGGACGTGAACCTCGACTCGCGCTTCCACACGGGCGCCAACCTCGCCGACATCACCACGAACCGGATCCTGCAGGGCGCGCTCCTCGGCGACGACGCCCGCATCCGCAAGGCCCTCACCGACCAGCTGACCGTCTTCGCCACCATCGACCCGTACCACCTCAACCACGGTGTCACGGACGGCCACTACGCCGACGGCTCCTTCATCCAGCACGCCTCGGTCGCCTACACCGGCTCATACGGCAAGGGCCTGCTGACCCGTGTCGTACAGACCCTCAAGATCCTCGACGGCACCGGCTTCGCACACGGTGAGGACCTGGTGTCGACCGTCCAGGGCTGGGTGCGGAACGGCTTCGCGCCGCTCATCTTCGAGGGCTGGATGATGGAGATCGTCAAGGGGAGGGCGGTCTCGCGGACGAACACCGGCTACAGCGATGTCGCCGTGGTCGTCGAGGCCGTAGTCGATCTGTCGTCGCTCGCGGACGGCGCCGACGCCGACGCCCTGAAGAGCTACGTCAAGCACATCCGGTCGACCTCGCGCACGGCTCCCGACCCGTCCGCTTTCGTCTCCCCGGTCAGCATCGTGCGGTACGCCGACGTCCTCGGCGACGCGACCATCCCGCCCGCCGACCTCGGCCCCGCCTCGCGCAGCCTCGCCTTCAACGCGATGGACAGGACCGTGCACCGCAGACCCGGATACGCCTTCGCGCTCGCCCGCAGTTCCGACCGGATCAGCAAGTACGAGTACATGAACGCCGAGAACCTCATGCCGTGGTTCCAGGGGGACGGGGCGTACTACCTCTACCTCTCCGGACAGGACCAGACCCAGGCGTACGGCATCGACTACTTCACCACCGTCTCCCCGTACGGCCTCGCCGGTGTCACCGCACCGGTCGAGCAGCGGCGCACGATCCCCGAGCTGTACGGGAAGCCGTACTACGACAACCCAGGCCACCCGCTGAACTTCACCTCGTCGTCCGAGTCGCAGAACACATACGTCTACTTCCCGCGCGGCACCAACCGGCACTCCGGCGGCGCGGTCCTCGGGACGTACGGGGCGGCCGGGATGGTGCAGTCCGGCGATGTCGCCCACCGCGACAAGGCGGCAGGTCTGCTGCCGGACGACTTCGTCGTCTACCGCAACGCGACCGCGACGAAGTCGTGGTTCCTCCTCGACGAGGAGATCGTGGTCCTCGCAGCGGGGGTCGGGGACAGCGCCGGGCGGGCCGTGACCACGACCGTCGACGCCCGTATCGCCGCACCGGACGACGAGGTCTCCGTCACCGGGAGGCTCCGTGACGGCCGGCCCTGGACCGGCGCGGGCACCGGTGACATGCGCTGGCTGCGCTACGCCAATGCCACCCAGCGGACCTCCGTCGGCTATGTCTTCCTCGACACTCCGCCGGTGCGGGTCGCCCTGGACGAGGTCACCCGCAGCCGCCGGGTCGTGCGCACCTCGAACCCCGACACCGCCGTGACCCGCGGCGTGTTCGGTGTCACGGTCGACCAGGCCCCCGGAGCACAACTCGCCCGCCTGGCCTACGCGTTGGTGCCGAACGCGGGGGAGACCCGACTCCAGGCGTACCGGCATGGCCCGCTGAAGGTCCTGGCGAACACCTCGGACCTCCAGGCCATCACCCACACCGGCCTCGGCCTGACGGCCGCCAACAGCTTCACGCCCGGTCACCACGAGACCGCCGGGCTACGCATCGAGGGGCCTGCCTCGGTGATCGTGCGGCGCGAGCGGCACGGCCTGACCACCGTCGCCGTGTCCGACCCGACCATGGACCGGGACACGGTCGGCGTCCTCCTGCACGGCCGGCCGCTGCGCGCGGTCACGTCCGACGCCGGAGTTCGCGTGAGGCCGGTCCGGGGCGGAACCCGCCTGGAGTTCGACACCCGGCACGCGTACGGCCTGAGCTTTACGGTCGTACTGCGCGGCTGACAGCGTGCCGCGTCGTGAAGTTGGCCGGCCGGAGATCCCGGAGGCGCTCCGGCCGGCCTGGATGGCAATGTGCCGCTCGGCGGCTCCTTCCGGCAGCCGTTATGCCGGGTCGATGCGGGAGACGCTGCCGCCTATGGCGAGCACGTACAGCTCGCCCTTGCCGTCCTGGACGAACGAGACGACCTCACCGCCGTCGACTCCGAGGTCGTTCACGCCGGTCACCTTGCCGTTCTCCATCTGCAGGGAGCGGACGGTGCCGTCGCAGTAGTCGCTGAACACGTACTGACCCTTGAGGTCCGGGATCGCGGTGCCTCGGTAGACGTATCCGCCGGTCACCGAGCAGCCCGGCCCGCTGCGGTCGTACTCGTGGATCGGCGGCACGTGGTTCGCGGGCTCCGTGCCGCCCCGGAAGGGATGGTTGCCCTCCATCTGGTTCCAGCCGTAGTTCTCGCCGCCCTTGCTGCTCGCCGGGGCCCAGTCGATCTCCTCCCAGGCGCTCTGGCCGACGTCGCCGATCAGCAGGTCGCCCGTGCCCGCGTCGAAGGAGAACCGCCACGGGTTGCGCAGCCCGTACACCCAGATCTCGTCCTTGGCGTTCGGGTCGTCCACGAACGGGTTGTCCGGCGGGATCGCGTACGGCGTGCCGCCGGTCGGGTCGATGCGCAGGAGCTTGCCGAGCAGCGTGCCGAGGTTCTGCCCGTTGCCCTGCGGGTCGCCGCCCGAGCCTCCGTCGCCGAACGCGATGTAGAGGTAGCCGTCCGGGCCGAAGGTGATGTCGCCGCCGTTGTGGTTGGCGTAGGGCTGCGTCTGGGTGAGGACGGTGCGCCGGGTGTCCGGCTGGATCTTGCCGTCCTGTACGGCGAACTCGTCGACGGTGCTGGTGCCTTGGAGGTTCGTGAACGAGATGTAGAAGTGCGCGAATTCCTTGTCGAACGCGATGCCGAGCAGGCCGCGTTCGCCGTCGGTGGTGGTCTCGCCGGAGATGTCGAGGACGGGCTCGCCGAGCCCCTGATCGTCCAAGACCCTTACGGTGCCTGCGCGTTCGGCGATCCAGACCGTGCCTCCGGGACCGGCGGCGCCGGCGGTCGGATTCTTGGCCGTGGCCACATTCTTGAGGGCGACCTTCGCTGCCTGCCGTGGGGCGGCGGGCTCGCCGGCGGACGCCGTAGTTAAGGAGAGGGACGCGACGAGGCAGATGGCGCCGATGATCGCCGCGCTTCTGGTGCGAACTTTCACCGTGATCCTCCTGGAGGCGGTGAACGGGGAAGTCACCCGGCTGCTTGGGCAGGTTCAAGGGGTGTCGCCCGCGCCAGCACGCAACCTGGGTGGGGGGATGGTGTGCTACTGGCTACGGATGAGGATATTGGGACAGGGGCGCCTGGAGTAGACCAGGACACGCCACGGTAGGCCGGTCCTGACCCAGGTGTCGGATTGATGCGCCAAACGCATGGACAGATCTCGGTTTGATGCTGGACGCCGATCCGTCGGTGCTTCGAAACTCTCGCGTAACACCTCGGCCTGACCCAGCCCAGCTCCCGCCCACCGCCGCCGGGTGCCCCACCGACCGAGACGAGGACCGATGAGACGGATCACCAGACGTACGGCGCTCGCCGTGACAGCAGGTGCGGTCACGGCGCCGGCCGTGGGCACGGCTACCGCCGCGGCCGCCGACACCACGACAGCCACATCTCAAGGACGACAAGCGACCTCCGGGCGCAATCCGGTCCTGCGAACGGACCTCGTCACGCGGGTGACGCCGAGGAACAACTGGCTGGTGACAGCCGTCGCCATCCAGTACGCGCAGCGCATCGACTTACGCGGCGGGGTGATCCCGCCCTCGGCCTTCCAGGTGAAGGCCACTGTGGGCGGGCAGACAGCGGCTCGCACGGTGACCCGGGTCTACTCCAACGCCACCCCCGAGGTGGACGGCCGGTCTCATCTGGGACGGCCGGGGGACCGCCTGATCATCGAACTCGACCCGAACGACTCCAACGCCCGGGCCGCCGGCACCGATCCCCTTCCGCTCGACCGCGCGTACTCCGTCAGACACGTGGAGGACGTGCGCACCCCGGGAGGTGAACCGGTACTGAAGGCCGGTCCGTTCGCGGCCCGGAACAACGGCGTCATCAATCCCGTGGTCGACGACTTCTCCGCCGGTTCCTTCACCGACTCCGCAGGTTTTGAACTGGACTTCCGGCTGTACCAGCCCGAGGGATACGTACGGAACCCGCAGACGCGCAAGCGGTACCCGCTCGTCGTCACCCTGCATGGCGGTGGCGAAGTCGCCGACAACAACATGACCCAGCTCACCTCCAACCGGATCGCGGTCACGTTCGCCAAACCGGAACGACAGCGCCGTAACCCCGCGTTCGTCCTCTCTCCGCAGATCCCCCTGCCTCGTCCCATGGACGGACCCGACGGCACGGACTGGACGGACGCCAAGGTCCAGGCCGCGCTGAGCGAACTCATCGACACCTTCATGAGCGAGCACGCCCGCAACGTGGACACAGCCCGGCTCTATCTCGTCGGCCTGTCCTCGGGCGGGCGCGGTATCTACAGCCTGCTGGCGAAGCGACCCGACGTGTTCGCGGCCGCCCTGCCCACGGCCGGCTGGGGCGACGCGGCCGTGATGGACAGGATCACGCACATCCCGATGTGGGCCGACCATTCCGTCGACGACCCGGTCGTCCCCTACCGGGAGGGCCGGTTCGGCAAGCCCGGCACCTGGACCTTGATGAACGCGCTGGAGACCGCCGGCGTACGGGTCACCCGCGGGGAGTGGGCCAACGATCTGCCGAAGGCACAGTTCGAGGCCCGGTCCCGGGAGCTCGTACGGCAGGCCCGTGCCACGCGCAGTCATGTCCTGTTCACGAGTTACACGGCCGGAACAACACCGGTGAACCCACACCTCTCATGGGCCCAGACGTACGAGAACGACGTGGTCATCGACTGGCTCTTCGAACAGGCCCGGTAACGCACCTGCACCTCGCTGTCCGGTTACCGCGCTCCCACCGCTCTCCGGAGGTAAAGCAATGCGTCCAACCAGCTGTTCAACCGACACGACCGCACCGTTACGGACCCGGCCTCGAGCCCTGACGGCACTGATCGCCCTGGCGACCGCCATCGGCTTGGCGCTGACTCTGCTGACAGCCGCCGCCCCACCGGCGGCCGCCGCCGACCTGCTGTCCCAGGGCAAACCCGCGACCTCCTCGTCCAGCGAGAACGCGTCCACTCCCGCGTCGGCGGCCGTGGACGGCAACACCGGGACACGCTGGTCGAGCACGTTCAGCGACCCGCAGTGGCTGAGCATTGATCTGGGCGCCACCGCCGCCATCAGTCAAGTCGCGCTGCGCTGGGAGGTCGCGCACGCCCGCGCGTTCCAGATCCAGACCTCCGACAACGGCACCACCTGGACCACCATCTACGCGACCACGACAGGCACCGGCGGCGTGCAGACCCTGGACGTCAACGGCAGCGGCCGGTACGTCCGCTTCCACGGCACCCAGCGCGGCACCGCCTACGGCTACTCGCTGTGGGAGTTCCAGGTGTACGGCTCCGGTGGCGGCACCTCTCCGGGCAACGGAATCCCGGATCCGACGACTGCCTCCCTGGAGGCCACCAACGGGCCGCTGACCACCGCCACTTACACCGTTCCCAACCCCACCGGGTACGGCTCCGGCACGGTCACGTACCCCACGAACAGTGGCTCGTACCCGGGCGTCGTACTGATGCCCGGCTATCAGGGCACACAGCAGAACCTGCAGTGGCTCGCACCCCGCCTCGCCTCCTGGGGCTTCGTCGTCATCAACGTCGGCACCACCACACTCACCGACGATCCCGCATCGCGCGGCCGCCAGATCACCGCCGCCGGCACCCAGTTGCTCGCGCTCGGCGACGCCACCGGCAACCCGATATCCGGGAAGGTCAACGGCACGCTCGGGGCGGTCGGTCACTCGATGGGCGGCGGGGGTGTCATGGCGGCCCTCCGCGACGACGCACGCTTCCGGGCGGGCGTGCCCACGGCCCCGTACTACCCGAACGCGAACTTCTCCGCGGTCACCGAGCCCACGTTCTTCCTGACCTGTCAAAGCGACCCTGTCGCCCACGGCAACAGCTACGCGGTGCCCTGGTACAACTCCATGTCCCAGGCCGAGAAGCTCTACATCGAGGTTCCGGGCGACCATCTGTGCCCGATGACGGGCTCCGGCAACAAGGCCAAGCAAGGCAAGTGGATTGTCTCGTTCCTCAGTCACTGGCTGCGTGCCGACACCCGTTTCAGCCCGTTCCTGTGCGGTCCCGTGCGTGACGCCGACAAGAACAACGCATCCCTGGTCACGCGCTGGATGGACACGTGCACGTTCTGACCACGCGTCTGCGCGCCAGGGCCTGTGGGCTCCGGGGTTTCCTGAAGAAGAGTGTCGCTGCCGGTTGGTAAGCGACCGGGCGATGCCGGACATTGCTGGACTATGGATGCGGACGAATCCAGTGAGCGGCTGGAGCAGTTGTTCCGGCAGACGTTCCGGCGGGTGATGGCGTACTGCCTGCGCCGGACCGGTGATGCGGCGGCGCACGACGCCGTGGCGGAGGTCTACGCGGTGGCGTGGCGCCGGCGACGTCATCTGCCCGAGGACGGCGAAGAGGCGGTGCTGTGGCTGTTGGGCATCGCGCGACGCGTGCTGGCCAACCAGGCGCGCAGCCAGCGGCGTTGGTCCCGACTGCTGCTGAGAGTGGCGGAGCAGCCGGATTCCCCGGGCCCACGCCACCCGGAGCATGACGCCGGCGATGAGCTCATGGCCGCCCTGGAGCAAGGGTCGGCCGCCGATCGGGAGCTGTTGCGCCTGGCCTACTGGGACGACCTGTCCCGCCAGGAGATTGCGTCGGTCCTCGGCATCTCCGTCGGTGCCGTCGACACACGCCTGCACCGGGCCAGGCAGCGGCTGAAAGAACGGCTCGCGGCACCGAGCTCCGATCCGCACGCGACCAAGGAGAAGGATCATGCTGAGCGATGACGAACTCGTCCGGATGCTCCGGACCCGCGATCCACGCCCTGACCCGTCGGAGACCGATCCGGACTCGCCGGTCGCCGACCGGATCCTCGCCCGGGTGCGTGAGCGTACGCGGCGGCGGCGCAAGCGCACGATGGTCGTGGTTCCCGTGGTGGCCCTGGCCTTGGTCGGCGGCACTGCCGCGACCTATGCGTGGGTCGCCGGCGACGGTGAGGGTCACACGCTCGACTCAAGCGGGCTGACCTGCGTGGGATCCGACCAGTCCGACGCCGTGACCGGCTTCGATCCCGGCGCCGACGACCCGATCAGGGTGTGCCGGCAGCTGTGGCAGGAGAGCTTCGGGAGGCCGGCGCCGGAGACGCTCACGGCGTGCGTGGAAAGCTCCGAGCAGGGCTCGATCGAGGTCTACCCCGGCGGTCGGGACCAGTGCGCACGTCACCGCGCGGGTCCGTATCGCGGACCGACCCGCGAGCAGCTGAACCTCGCCCACTTCCGCACCGACCTCAGGGAGCGTTTCTCCGAACGCGACTGCGTGAGCTACCCGGAGTTCCGGAACGTGGTCAGCGAGCTCCTCGCCAAGCACCACCTCACCGGCTGGTCGGCGGGCCACTTCCAGACCGCTGACAAGGAGCCGGAGGGCCCCTGCGCGGAGATTTCCTACTTCGACGAGCCGGAGCGGAAGATCTGGCTCGGAGACGCCAAGGCAGGCGACCCGATCCACGTGCCGTAGGCGAGCCTCTGATGGTGGCCCCGCTGCCGTCTTCGTCGACACGGCGAACTCTTGACCTGCCCGGCGTCCGGGGGGACCCGCCTTGCTCGCGGTGTGCGCCGGGCGCAAGCTGGTCGTATGGGTGCGGAGGACGGCCCTACGCTCATCACGTCCGTCCAGCGGGCCCTGCGCCTGCTGGAGGCGGTGAGTTCGCACGAGAACGGCGCGCCGGCGAAACAGCTGGCGCGTGAGACGGGCCTGCCCTTGGCGACCGCCTATCACCTGCTGCGGACGCTGGTCCACGACGGATACGTGCGGAAACTGGACGACGGCGGGTTCATCCTCGGCGACAAGCTGCAGACGCTGCAGACCACGGGCCGTGGACAGGCGCTGCTCAGCCGCGTCCGTCCCACGCTCGCCGCGCTGCGGGACGAACTCGCGACCGCCGCCTACCTCACCTTCTACGAGGACGGGGAAATCCGGGTCGCGGAGATCGTCGACGGCCCTCGGGCACCCCGCGTCGACCTCTGGGTGGGGTTCGAGGACGCCGGGCACGCCACCGCGCTGGGCAAGTCCGTGCTCCGGGAACTGGACGACGCCGACCGCAAGGACTATCTCTCCCGTCACCACCTCGCCGACCTCACCCCGCGGACGATCACCAGCCTGCCGGAACTGCTCCGGAGACTGGACTCCTCACCCGTGGACCCGGCCGTCACCGACCTGGAGGAGTACGCCCTCGGCACGGTCTGTGTCGCCGTACCCGTCTACAGCGGGGACACGCTCGGCTCGCTCGGAGTCTCACTGCCGGCGGACCGGCTGTCCCGGCTCCCCGAGATCCGGGCACGGCTGATCCCGACCGCCAGTCGCGTCACCAGGAGCCTTTCGCTCACTATCTGAAAATCCTGTTCTTGTGGGTGGCCGCGCTGACCCGTTCCCTGGAGGAAACAGGCATTTCGGATGTGTGCCCTGGGCACAGGTGAGGACTGCGGACGAACATGAGTCAGGCCCGAGACCATGGTGGCGACCACTGGCCGATGCGGCTGTTCAGGAACCGAGTGGCCGGTCCTGGGGCGTCGGCCCGTAGGCGCGCTGTCGCCCAATTGGCCGCCGGTATGCCCGTCCTGCCCGTGCTGATCGTCTCCGTCGTCGTGTGCGTCGATCTCGCCGATGGGGCGGGGATGATCTGGCTGCCGCTGCTCGCGGCGGGGCCCGCCTTGGCCGCCACCACCAACGGACCCCGCGGCGTGGTCTGGG
The DNA here is from genome assembly GCF_040656035.1 of Streptomyces sp. NPDC050211. Lineage (NCBI taxonomy): Bacteria > Bacillati > Actinomycetota > Actinomycetes > Kitasatosporales > Streptomycetaceae > Streptomyces > Streptomyces sp. NPDC050211. Next base: position 149,887 of record NZ_JBFALC010000010.1, on the reverse strand, counting down.
TCGGGCTCCTCACGGTGGTGCTGTGCGCCACGCTGGGCACTCGGGACGGTGTTCCGGGCCGTGAACTGGCCGCTGTGCTGTCCGCCCTGGTGGCTGTCACCCTTGCGGGCGGCCTGGCCAGCGCGTTGCGCGGGCGCCGTGAACGGGTGCTCGCGGCCGTCCGCTCGGTCGCGGAGACGGCGCAGCATGCGCTGCTCAAGCCGGTGCCGGCGACCGTCGGGCCGTTTCAGGTGGCGGTCCGCTACAGCGCCGCGGCGGCCGAGGCCCGTATCGGTGGTGATCTCTACGCTCTGGTCCCCACCCCGTACGGAGTGCGGCTCATCGTCGGCGACGTGCGCGGCAAAGGGTTGCCGGCCGTGGGAACCGCCGCCCTGGTGCTCGGTGTCTTCCGCGAGGCCGCCTACGACGAGCCCGATCTGCTCGCCGTGGTCGACAGGATCGAGCGGAGTCTGGCGCGCAACCTCGGCCATGACGACTTCGTCACCGCCGTGGTCGCCGGATTCCCGCAAGCAGGGCATCTGGAGGTGGTGAACTGCGGACACACGCCTCCGTTGCTGGTACGCGCCTCCGGGAGCGTCGCGGAGGTCGAGCCCGCGCATCCGGCCCCGCCTCTCGGACTGCGCGCGCTCACGGGTGACACGCCCGGCCTCCGGGTACTGCCCTTCGCCGACGGGGATCAACTGCTGCTCTATACCGACGGGGTGACCGAGGCCCGGGACCGCGGCCGTGCGTTCTATCCGCTTGCCGAGGGGCTGGAGCGCCACGTCTCCCACGAACCGGCACACACCCTCGACGCGCTCCATGACGAACTGCTCGCGCATGTCGGCGGTCGACTGCACGACGACGCGGCGCTGCTCCTGATCCGCAAGCCGGCCCTTTCCGAATCACGGGTTCCCGAAGCGGCCGTTCCCCCGGCGACTGTTCCCGGGCCCGCGCCCACGGCCCGAGGCCGCTACTTCTCCGCGACCTCGGACATGGCCCAGGGCCGCTGACTCGACCTGACGCACCCAGATCCACGCCGACGTGGCGAGCTCGTGGACGGACTCAGACATGGAGGGTGGGCCTGTAGACGAGCTCTTGGATGTGTCCGTCGAGGGTCCGGTGCTCGATCAGCTCGAGGTCGAAGTCGGCTGCGCCCCGGAAGATCGGGTCCAGCCCGGTCTCACCGGTGATCACAGGGAAGAGCGTCACCTGGACGCGGTCGACCAGACCGGCGGCCATCAGCGCCCGGTTCATGGACAGGCTGCCGTGCGAGCGCAACGGCACGTCGGACTCCTCCTTGAGCCGGGCGACGGCGTCGACGGCGTCGCCGCGCACGACATTCGCATCCGGCCAGTCGAGGGGGCCGTCCAGGGTGGTCGACACCACCGTTGCCGGCAGGCTCCTCATCTGCGTGACCCATGGGTCGCGCACCTCGGACTCCTCGGTGCTCGAGGCCAGCATCCGCGCGAACGCCCGATACGTGTTGGCCCCGAAGACCATCCGCTGCTCCTCGCGGTACAGGGCGAGGCGGTGGGTGAGGAGCTCGGGGCCCTGCTTGCCCCAGTACCCGGTCCAGTTGCCGCCGGCGGCGCCGAAGCCGTCGAGGCTGGAGAAGACGTCGAAGGTGTAGGTCGCGGTCATGAGGTTCTCCTCGGGGGCGGTTGTTCGCCTGTCGGGGATACAGACTGGCGATCACGGCGTGACTCATCGCTCTTGGACTCCTGGAGCCCGGCGCCCGAATGCGGCCGCCAGTCCTGTAATGGTTGTAGCGCCCCGCAGGATTACATCAGCCTGTCGATATGCATTCTTCGCCCGTCTTGGAGAGGTCGTCTTCACCGCCGGACGAGGCCCTGTCGTGATCGCACTGACGCTCAAGGCTCTCGTTCCGGTCGTCCTGCTGATCGCGTCGGGGTGCGCGCTGAAACGAGCGATGATCCCCGGCGAGAGTTTCTGGTCCGATGCCGAGCGGCTCGGTTATCGGGTGTTGCTGCCGGCGCTGTTCCTGCACGGCCTGGCGACGGCCGACACCGAGGATCTTCCGGTGAAGGCCCTGGCAGGCGTTCTGGTCGCCTCCACCGTCGTGGTCGCCGCGCTGGTCATCGCCTTGCGGCCCCTGATGCGGGTGGCCGACGACGGCTTCACCTCGGTCTTCCAGGGCAGTGTCAGATTCAACAACTACATCGGCGTGACCATCGCCTCCGGCCTGTACGGCACCCAAGGCGTGGCCATCGCCGCGGTGTGCAACGCGGCGATCGTGCCCACGGTCAACGTGCTGTGCGTCCTGGTCTTCGCCCGGTTCGGCGGTGCACGGCTGAGCCTCATGGGCATTGCCCGGCAACTGGTGACCAATCCGCTCATCCTCGCCTGCGTCGCGGGCGGACTCCTCCAGGCTCTCGATCTGGGCCTTCCGCCGGGCATCGAGCCAGCCCTCCAGGCGCTCGGAGCCGCCTCGATGCCGCTGGGTCTGCTGTGTATCGGCGCCGCGCTGCGGTTCGGCCAGGCCCGCTCGTGGACGGGCCCGATCCTCACGTCGTCGTCCGTGAAGTTCGCCCTCATGCCTGCCGTGACGTTCCTGGCGGCTCATCTGGCCGGCCTCGGGGCGCCGGTGCTCATCGTCGCCGTGCTCTTTCAGGCTCTGCCCACGGCGTCGTCCTCGTACATCATGGCGAGGCAACTCGGAGGCGACGCGCCGATGATGGCCGGCATCACCGCGACACAGACGCTCCTGGGCATCGCCACCGTCCCCCTCGTCGCGGCCCTGGTCCCGATCTGACGCCCGGGCCGGGGGGCCACCGCGACCGTGCCGGACGCTAGCGCTGCTTCATGCGGTGGCGGCGGACCGCGTCGGTGTTGGCGCAGCGCGCACGGCAGTAGGCGCGGCGGCCATTGCGGCTGGTGTCGGCGAAGGCCGTCCGGCACGAGTCCAGCGCGCAGACACCCAGCCGATGTCCCTCGGCCTCCATGGTGAAGACGGCCAGGCCCCCCGCCGTCACGGCTTTCACACGGCTCTGGAGGTCCTTGCCCTCCGGCGCGAAGTGCAGGTGCGGCCGCAAGCCGTCGTGCGTGGTCAGGTACACCCTTCCGGCGCCGTCGGCGAGCAAGTCGTTGATCGTCTCGCACCGTTCGTCCTGCGAGGCAGCCTCGAACACGGGCCGCAAACGCCGCGACCACGCCTTGATCTCCTCACCGGCCGAGCCGATGACGCGCGCACCACGGATCGCATGGCGCTCCAGCACTCGCTGCAGTGCCCCAGCGCCCCACGAACCACCCGCCTCAAGGTTCACCAACGACACGGCCAGGTGCACACCGACCATGTTGTCATGCTCAAACTTCACTCAACCATTGCAGCACAGAGTGACGAATCCGTCCCCGTCCCGCCCTGCGGATAGCATCAGAGGTCCGGCGTGGTTCCCAGCAGAGGCGACGATCATGGATCCGGCCGCGGTGTCTCCCCCGGCAGCGAGCATCAGCCTGCGTCAGTTGCTGATGGCGCTGGGGGACTCCTTGGTGGAGGTGCAGGCCGCTCCGGCGGGGCTGGATGTCGAGATCGGTGGCGTTGCGCTGCTCGATCCCGAGGATCCGCCGACCGCGCAGCCGGGTGAGCTGGTGCTCGCCATCGGTGCCCGTGGCCGAGCCGCGTCTCCCGTGCTGCGGGCCGCCGGGCGGGACGGAGCCGCGGCCGTGGTGGTCAAGCTGGACGGGCCCGGCCAGGCCACGGCGCTCAGCGAGACCGCTGCCGAGGCCGGGGTCGCCCTGCTCTCACTGCGCAGTGAAGCGCGCTGGGAGCAGGTGAACGCGCTGGCCCGGGCCGCGCTCGACGACGCACCGCCGGGTGAGTCCGGCCAAAGGGCCGAGGAGGGCGATCTGTTCTCTCTCGCCCAGACCACCGCCATCCTCACCAGCGGCATCGTCAGTATCGAGGACGCGGCGAACCGGGTGCTGGCGTACTCCCGTACCACGGACTCCGACGAGGCGGACGATCTGCGGCGGCGTTCGATTCTCGGCTGGCAGGGACCGGAGGGGTATCTGGCGAAGCTGCGCGAGTGGGGTGTGTTCCAGCATCTGCACTCCAGCGACGAGGTGATCGCCATCGACAGCCACCCCGAGCTGGGCATCCGCCGCCGTCTCGCGGTGGCCATCCGGTCCGGGGACCGGCAGCTGGGCACCATCTGGGTGCAGGAGGGCTCGACTCCGCTGTCCGACCGCGCGCGCCAGGCACTGCTCGGTGCCGCCCGGGTCGCCGCGCTCCACCTCGTACGGCGGCGCCGAGAGCTGTCGGAGGACGTGACGCTCACCCGGACCCTGCTGGCCGGACTCCTGGAGGGGAGCACCGGGCCGCAGCCGCTGGCCACCCACCTGGGATTCGACGCCCATCGCCCGGCCGCCGTGCTGGGCTTCTCGTACCGGACCACCGAGGCGCAGGAGACCGCGGAGGTCGTCGCCGCGCCCGAGCTGACCCACACCGAGGTCACCAACCTGGTCTCCGTGCACATCGCCGCCCGGCACCGCAGCGCCCTGGTCACCCAGGTCGATCCCCGCATCTACGTGCTCCTGCCCCAGCTGCCCCGCGGCATCGACACGGACACGCTGCGCGGCTGGGCCCAGGAGATCACCGACGCCGTACGCCGCCACCTGGGCCTGCCCCTGCGTGGCTCGGTCGGCTGCCTGGTGCCCGGGCTCGGTGACGTCCCCGAGTCACGCCGGGAGGCCGACCGCATTCTCGACGCCATGGTGAGCGCCGGTGTGCCCACCGCCGTCGCCGCGCTTCCGGACATCCAGGCGGAAGTGCTGGTCAGCGAGATAGTGACCTTGCTCGCCGCGCACCGCGAGATACGGGATCCCCGGCTGACCGCCCTGGTCTCGCACGACAGCCGGCACCGGGGCCAACTCGCCGAGACCCTTCTGACGTACCTGAACTGCCTGGGTGACATACGGGCCGCCGCCACCCGGCTCCATGTGCACCCCAACACCCTGCGATACCGGCTTCGCCGGGCCGAGGAGCTGACCGGCCTCGATCTGAGCCGTCCCGACCAGCGTCTGCTGGCCATGCTCCAACTGCGGCTGCCGCCCGACGACTGACCCGGTTCCGCATTGGACGGACGTACAGCCATTGAGGGCGAGTTTGTTCGGCCTTCACAAACACAGGGCCCCATGACCCCTCATACGCTTGCGCAAATCATTTCCGCAAGTGATGCGGTTCACCTCCCACGAGGAGGCGGAGCGAAGCGCGGACGTGCGGTGACGACCCCATCACCAGCACGGCACCCGGACACCGCGCATCGCACCGTGAACGCTTCCGGAAATCGTCAGTGCCCTGACCGCCCGCTCCTGGGCAGCGCACGCCCGGCTCGTCCTTCCCCCCGCCACCGAGGCGACCCGGGCAGCCACGCCCCCGCACGGCACTCCCAACCACCCCATTTGGATGTCGACATGACTACACGTCCCCCAGATTCACTGGCCTCCGACACCGCGCCACCCACCAGTGGTCCGCCTCCGGAGCAGCAGGCAGGTCTCCAGGCCGGTCTCAAGAACCGTCATCTGTCCATGATCGCCATCGGCGGGGTGATCGGCGCCGGTCTCTTCGTGGGCTCCGCCTCCGGCATCACTGCCGCGGGCCCCGGCATCCTGCTGTCCTACGCCCTGGTCGGCGCTCTCGTCGTCTTCGTGATGCGGATGCTCGGCGAGATGGCCGCGGCCAACCCGGCCTCCGGCTCCTTCTCCGCCTACGCGGACCGGGCGCTCGGCCGCTGGGCCGGGTTCTCGATCGGCTGGCTGTACTGGTTCTTCTGGGTCGTCGTCCTCGCCGTGGAGGCGACCGCGGGCGCGGTGATCCTGGAAGGGTGGGTGCCGGCCGTACCGCAGTGGGCCTGGGCCCTGATCGTGATGGTGGTGCTCACCGCCACGAACCTGGCCTCGGTCGGCTCCTTCGGCGAGTTCGAGTTCTGGTTCGTCGGCATCAAAGTCGTCGCCATCACGGGCTTCATCGTGCTCGGCGGCCTGGCGATCTTCGGTGTGCTGCCCGGCTCCGACAACGCCGCGACGGGCTTCGGCAACCTCACCGAACACGGCGGCTTCCTACCGAACGGGCCGGGCGCGATCCTCACCGGCATCCTGCTGGTCGTCTTCTCCTTCATGGGCAGCGAGATCGTCACTCTCGCCGCCGGTGAGTCCTCGGACGCGGCACGGGCGGTGGCGAAGGCCACCAGGAGCGTGATCTGGCGGGTCGGTGTCTTCTACGTCGGTTCGATCCTCGTCGTGGTCGCCCTGGTGCCGTGGAGTGACCCCTCGATCGAGAAGAAGGGCTCGTACGTCGCGGCCCTCGACTCGATCGGCATCCCGCACGCCGGCGAGATCATGAACTTCATCGTGCTGACCGCCGTACTGTCCTGTCTCAACTCCGGCCTCTACACGGCCTCCCGGATGGCCTTCTCGCTCGGGCAGCGTGGCGACGCCCCGCGGTCCTTCGTCCGGACGAACACGCGAGGTGTCCCGCAGGCCGCGATCCTGGCCTCCGTGGTCTTCGGCTTCGTGGCGGTCGCCTTCAACTACCTGTGGCCGGACACGGTGTTCCAGTTCCTGCTGAACTCCTCGGGCGCCGTCGCGCTCTTCGTGTGGCTGGTCATCTGCTTCTCGCAGCTGAAGATGCGGGGGATCATCCTGCGCGAGAGCCCGGAAAAGCTCGTCGTGCGGATGTGGCTGTTCCCGCATCTGACGTGGGCGACCATCGCGATGATCGCGTTCGTGCTCGTCTACATGCTCACCGACGACAAGGAGGGCGGCGGCCGGAGCCAGGTGCTCCTGTCGGTGCTCGTCGCCGCCGTGGTCATCGCGATCTCGTTGGTCCGGGAGCGGTCCCGCCGGAAGGACACCGAGGAGGCGGTCGCGCCGCGGTAGCCGACGCGCGCCGCGGTAGCCGACGCGAACCGCCGACAGCGGCCGGGGGTGGGTTCGCCACGGCTCACCCACCGGTCAGGGGCATCCTCCGGTCCCCATGAGCCGGGCTTCGAGGTACTCGTCGGGTCGCTCCGTGTCGCCGTCGACGGACCGGGCGTAGCGCTGTGTGCGTCTGGACCAGTCGAGGTTGCCGCGCATCCACGTCCGCATGCCGGTGAGGCAGGGGGTGAGTTGGCCAGCCCGGTGGGGATGTGCGGTGAGCAGTCGGGCCTCCGCTCGTAGGAACCGGTCCGTCTCCTCCCGGATGGCTGTGTGGACGTGGTCCAGCGCGGCCGACCGGTCCAATCCGCGATGGTGCTGGACGACGTAGACGAGGTTGTGCACCTCGCCCCGCGAGCGCTCCTTGGCCAGTGAGTAGACGTCGTTGGTCCAGCAGACGACGTTGCACGCGGCGTCGAGGGCGGAGGCGAACTCGGCGCCGGGGTAGAGGGTGTCGGGTACCGAGACGCCCACCGCGATCTCTATGAGGTCCATGCAGACGTAGATCGCGCCCGTATGCCGACGGTTGACGACGTACGCCTCCTCCGACGGGACGGTGCCGTGGACTCGATTGCCCACCTCCCAGACGGCCGCCGTTCTCAGACATGTCTCGAGGTGCCCGGCGAATCGACGGTGCCACCCGGGACGTCCGAGCGGCGCCGTGCGCTCCCACAGATCGGCCAGAGACGAGACAGCGGTGGGAGTGTCCGGGCTCGGCGGGTCGGAGGGGTGGTGCCCGCTCAGTACGGCGCACATCTGGTCCACGATGCGCAGTGCCTGTGACGGGTCGCGTCCGACCCCTCCGTCGTCGAGCTGGTCGTCGACCAGGAACAGCCAGGCGAACCAGTCGGCCATGAGGTCCAGGCGAGTGGCGTCGGCGGTCGGATACACCGCTGCGGCGAACCACCCGAAGTCCGCTCGCTGGAAGCGTCTCCAGGCCGACTCCCGATGGACGAGACCGGTGCGCCGTACCCAGTCGGCCACATGACGGCGCGTCCGCTCCGCATGCGGATTGAGCCGGTGCGGGAACGCGCTGAGGATGTCCTGCTGAGGGGTGTCCATGAACGTACGGCCTTCTCGTGTCAGCGGTGCTCGAGTCGCAGCCGCATGCCGCCTCGGGGACGCAGCGTGATAAGGGCCTCCGGATGTACGTCGGGGGCGTCCGCGGGCAGGACCAGACGGTGTGTACGCGCGACGGTGGCGAGCACCAGGGTGAGTTCGGTCAGGGCGAAGTGCCTGCCGATGCAGACGCGTTGCCCGCTGCCGAACGGGATGTAGGCGTGCCGCGGGCGGCGGGCGGTCTCTTCCGCGGCGAACCGCTCGGGACGGAAGGCTTCCGGCTCGTCCCAGAAGTCCGGATGCCGGTGCAGGACATAGCTGTTGATGAGCATGTTGCTGCCCGCCGGAATGCGGTATCCGGCGATCTCGTCGTCCTGACTCGCGTGGCGCATGAACTGATAGGCGGGGGAATAGATGCGCAGCGTCTCGTCGACGACCATGCGCGTGTAGGCCAGTTCGGGCAGGTCCTCGAACCGGGGGATCCGGCCGCCGAGCACCCGGTCGACCTCCTCGTGCAGCCGCTTCTCGGCGTCGGGATGACGCGCGAGGAGATGGAACGCCCAGCAGAGGGCGTTGGTGGTGGTCTCGTAGGCGCCCACACAGAGGTTGAGGACCTCGTGGTGGAGCCGCTCGAGGCCCATTCCGCTGCCGTCTTCCTCGTCGACGGAGTGCAGCAGGAGGGTCAGCAGATCGGGTTCCGGGTCCGCGTCCCTCTCCGTGCAGAGCCGTCCTTGGACGAATCCTGAGACGAAGGAGTCCATGGCGTCGATCGCGCGCCGGAGCCTGCGATGGCTGGGGGTGGGCACGCTCAACGGTGGGAAGGGACAGCGGAAGAACGCCGCGAGGATGCTGTTGGCCACCCCGAAGGCCTGCTCGAAACGCTGAGCCGTCGCGCTCACATCCGCACTGAACAGAGACCTGTTGACGATGGCGAGCGCGAGTCGGCCGAACTCGTCCATGGCGTCGATCACCCGCCCGTCGCGAGGGTCGCGCTCCCAGCGGTCCAGCATCTTCACGGTCTCGGTCGTCATGTTCCGGGCGAACGAGCCGACCGCGCCCGGGGTGAAATGCGGTGCCATCATGCGACGTTGCCGACGCCACTGCTCTGTGTCCGCGTTGGCGATCAGCCCCGAGCGCAGCACCGGACGTACGGCCTTGAAGAGAAACGCGTTCTTGTCGTACTGAGCGCTCTTGTCGACGAGGATGCGGCGGATGTGGTCCGGGTGGTTGACCATCACCATGGGGATGCCCAGCGTGCGGAAGCGGAAGATGTCGCCGTACCGCTCGCGGCCACGCGACAGAAAGGCCAGCGGGTCACGTCTGAAGCTCGGTGACCCGCGGAGACGGTCGGTGAACCTGACGGACGGCAGAGCCCTTGGAGCCATGAACATCACCCCTGAACTGGGTAAATGAATGTTCATTAACATCCAATAACCTGGTGCACCCGGGCCGGACCGGTCAAGGAGTGCGCCCGAAGTCGACCGAATACCCGAGCGATCCGGCCGTAAGTCGTCGGTCGGCTTCCAGGCCCAGCAGCCGCTGCGCGTTGCCGAGCAGCCAGTCATGGGTGACCGCCTCACCCAGGCCGAGTTCGGCCACCTCCCGGATCAGGGTGCGCACGGGCACGGAGTGGACCCAGGTCGCGGTGCCGAACATGACCTTGCGGCGCAGGGTGCTGCGGCCGTACAGCAGGAGGGGCTCCCAGCCCGAGCCCGGACGCGACATCCAGCTCGCGCGATGGGTGGAGAACTCCACGAAGACATGGGGGTGGCGTTGGGCGACCGAGATCATCTCGTGCATCCAGGGCCAGCCGCCATGGCCCGCGACGATCCTCAGGTCCGGGTGGCGGCCCGCGAGCGCGTCGATGACCCTCGGGTGCGACAGCTCGTTCGGGCGTCGGGTGCACAGGTGGTGCCCGGTGTGGATCCACACCGGCAGCCTCAGCCGCTCGGCTGCCGCGAAGACGGCGGCGTAGCGCGGCGCCTGCGGTTCGACGCCGTCCCGAAAGGCGATGACGGTGACACCGCGCATGCCCAGCGCGTGGCAGCGCTCCAGCTCCGCCAGCGCGGCGTGCGGATCGCGGAGGTTCAGGCCCGCCCACGCCTCCATCCGCCCGGGGGCACGCGCCGCGAAGGCAGCCACCCGGGTGTTGACGCTGTCGCCGTCGGGCAGCCGGGCGCTGGAACCCATCAGCACCTGATAGGCGATGCCCTGCTCATCCATGGCGCGCAGATGGGCCGCCACGTCGATGTCGTCGGGCTGGTTCGCCACGAGGACCTCGACGGCCGCGTCCAGGTCGCCGACGTCCAGCAGTCGGCGGTAGTGGGCGAAGTCCGCGCCGAAGACGGTGGTCATATGGCGGCCGAACGCCCGCAGATAGGCCGGTGCCTGGCCGCCCAGGTCGCGGAAGTAGGCGCCCCACGATGCGCGGTCGTACACCAGGGCGCACATGTCGATCGCGCTGATCCCGTCCGCGCCGTCCGTCCCGCTCTCATCAAGGCCCCTCAAGATCTGCTCCCGTCCCGGGCGCGCTGAGCACGCGCCCGTCTCGGTCCGTGAGCCTCCCGGTGAGGAGGCTCCGCCTGGTAGTACCCGGCGTACCTTTCTGCGGCGGTGTGATCGCCATACGGCCGGTTGAGCCCGTAAAGTGAGCAGGTGAACGGCCATTCACCGGCTCCCCGCGACGCCGACGGCCGGCCGCCACCGAGGGACGGGAATCACTCCATGGCCATGTCGACCGAGGGAGCGTTCGCCCCGCCGCCCAGGGGGAGCACGCGGAGGCAGATCGAGTCGGTCGCCGCCGAGTTGTTCTACCGGCGGGGTTACGGCAACACGAGCGTCCGGGAGATCCTGGCGGCCCTCGGTATGACCCCCGCGGCCATGTACAACCACTTCAGGTCCAAGGAGGAGCTCCTCCACTCGATCGCCTCGCGGACCTGTGCCGAACTGGAGCGCCAGCTCGCGGAAGCCTTCGAGCGGGGCGGCGGGGATCCCGTGCGCGAGCTGTGGGAGGCGGCCCGGACGCTCACCGTCTTCCACACGACGTACCGCCTGGAAGCGGTGGTCAGCCGGTCGGAGACGCATCATCTGCCGCCGTCGCTGTCCACGGAGATCAGGGACAGCGAGCGCCGCATACGGCGGGAGTTTGAGCGGATGCTGGAACAGGGGCGGACACGGGGTGCGTTCCGGGCCGCGCTGCCCGGTGGGCGGGAGGCGGACATTCCGGTCACCGCGAAGGCGTTGCTGGACATGTGTATCCACGCCGGGCTCTGGTTCCGTCCGGAGGGCAGGCTCAGCGCCGAGGAGATCGCCGAGCAGTACGGCGTCCTGGTGCTGCGGGCGGCGGGGGTCGGCCATGACGAGATTCAGTCGCTGTCCGCGAGCGTGCCCAAGTAGGCCTCCTGCAGCGCCGGTCCCTCACGCAGCCGGGCGGCCGGTCCCTCGGCCACGATCCGGCCCGTCCGCATCACATAGGCCCGGTCGGCCAGGCCGAGGACGCGCTCGACCGCCTGGTCGACGAGGAGCACGGTCAGGCCTGTCGTGCGCAGCTTCGCGACCGTCGCCAGGACCCGCTCTGCGGCAAGCGGCGCGAGGCCCAGCGACGGCTCGTCGATCAGCAGCATCCGCGGCTTGGCCACCAACGCCTGGGCGATGGCGAGGAGTTGCTGCTCCCCGCCGCTGAGCACCTCGGCCCGCGCCCGCAGCTTGTGTTCCAGGACGGGGAACAGGCTGAACGTCCACTCCAGACGCTCGCGCTCCTCGGCTGCGGTCACCTTCCGCTTCCACAGGCCCAGTTCGAGGTTCTCGCGCACGGTGAGCCCGTGGAAGACGCGCCGCCCCTCCGGCACCTGGACCAGTCCGCGCAGGCTGATCGACTCGGGCCGGTCGCGGGTGATGTCGGTGCCGGCGAACTCGACCGTGCCCGCGGTCGGGCGCAGCAGGCCGGAGACGGTGCGGAGCAGGGTCGATTTTCCGGCACCGTTCGCGCCGATCAGGGCGCAGATCTCGCCTTCGCGCACCGCGAGCGTGACGTCGTGGACGACGGGGACGGGGCCGTAGCCGGAGTGCACCCCGTTCAGGCGAAGCAGCGGCGGTTCGGGCGTCGCGGACATGCGGTCGCCCTCCGGTGCGTCCTGTTCGGTGGACATGGGCGTCAGCTCCCCAGGTAGGCGTGGAGTACGCGGGCGTCGTGCAGCGCGATGGAGGGCTCGGCCGAGACGAGGGTGACTCCCGCGTCCAGCACGGTGACTTGATCGGCCACGGCGGCCACCAGCTCGATGTGGTGCTCGACGAGCAGCACCGTCATGTCCTGGGCCCTGATCTCCCGCAACAGGCCGTCCAGCATGGCGAGTTCGGCGGGCGAGAGGCCCGCGGCCGGTTCGTCCATCAGCAGCAGCCGGGGACGCGCCATGAGCGCGCGGGCGATCTCCAGCAACCGCTGGTTGCCGTGCGGCAGGATCCCGGCCGGGGTCCGGGCGTACGGGGTCAGGCCCACGAAGTCCAGGTAGCCGGCGGCCTCTTCGCGCAGCAGACGGGACTCGCTCCACCCCCGGGGGAGCGCGAGCGCGTGCTCGACGACGCTGACCCGCTCCCTGGCATACGCCCCGAGCAGGACGTTCTCCAGCGCGCTGAGCCGGGGCAGTAGCAGGGGAGTCTGGAAGGTCCGCGCGACCCCGAGGCGGGCGATCCGCTCGGGAGCCTGGCGGCTCACTTCCGTCCCGCTCAGCAGCACCCGGCCGCGCTCCGGGGGCACGAGACCGGTCACGGCGTTCAGCAGCGTGGTCTTCCCCGATCCGTTCGGGCCCACCAGCGCGTGGATGGTGCCCGGCTCCACCGACAGATCGACACCGCCCAGCGCGCGGACACCGCCGAAGGAGCGCCGCAGGTCCGTCGTACGCAGCCGCAGCCCACTCCCCGGGCGACTGGTCATGGGAGTGGGCCGCGGCGCGGGCGCGTCCACGGACGGCACCGCAACCGCTCCCTCGGAGCGGTGCCGTCCTCCCGCGGTCAGACGCGCCACGATCCTGGGCCCGTGCTCCTCCCACGCCCCGGCGATGCCGTGCGGCACGTACACGATCAGCACGAGCAGGGCCACGGCGTAGATGAGCAGCCGCCACTCGGCCAGGTCGTCCAGCAGCTCGGGCACCACGAAGAACGCCAGCGTGCCCAGGAACGGCCCGGCCGTGCGACCGGCGCCGCCGATGATCACCACGAGGAGGAAGAAGAGCGAGAACTCGATGGGGAAGTCGTCGGGGGTGACCATGCCGCGCGTCGTGGCCAGCAACGCACCCCCGAGTCCGGCGAGCGCGGCAGACAGACAGAAGGCGAAGATCTTCAGCCGGACGGGAGCCGCGCCCACCGTGCGTACGGCGTCGGGTGCGTCGCGTACGCCGGTGAGCGCCCGGCCGATCCGGGAGCGCAGCACGTTCGCGACCAGCCAGGTGGCCACCACGACCAGGGCGAGCACCAGCCAGTACAGCTGCTCTTCGGTGAGCGGCCTGCCGCCGGCCTCGGGCAGGGGGACGCCGATGATGCCCGCGAACCCGCCGGTGAGGTCCCGCAGTTCGGTCAGCAGACTGCCCACCACCATGGCGAAGGCGAGGGTGATCAGCGCCAGATGCCAGGAGGACAGCCGGAGCGCGGGCAGGGCCATCAGCCCGCCGACGGCGGCCGACACGGCCATGGCGGGGCCGACGGCCGCCCAGAACGACCAGCCGTGGTCGACGGTGAGCACGGCCGCGGTGTAGGCGCCGACCGCCACCAGGGCGCCGTGCCCGAGCGACACCTGCCCGGCGTACCCGAACAGCACGTTCAGGCCCATGGCGATCAGCACATAGATGCCGACCACGGTGGCCACATGCAGGACATAGCCGTCCCGGGTGAGCGGGGGAAGTACGGCGGCCAGCACGAGGGCGACGCCAAGCCCCGTACGCCGGAAGGCAGGTGACATGGACTCAGACACGGCGCAGCTCCTCGCTTCCGCGCAGCCCCTGGGGCCGGACCAGGAGGATGGCGAGCGTGACGGCGAACAGGACGGCGGTCTGGGCGCCCGGTGAGACGTAGTCGGCGCCCGCGGCCTCGACGGCGCCGACGATCCAGCCCCCGAGCAGTGCCCCGCGCACATCGCCGACCCCGCCGAGGACGGCCGCGAAGAAGCCTTTGATGAGCAGCCCGAAGCCCATCGCCACCGACGCGAGCGTCAGCGGTGCCGCCAGCGCACCGGTCAGCCCGGCCAGCGCCCCGCCCAGCAGGAAGGCCCGGCGGCTGAGCCTGGCGGGATCGATGCCGCGCAGCCGGGCCGCGTCCCGGTCTGCGGCCACCGCCCGCACGGCGCAACCGGTGCGGGTCCGCGCGTGCGCCTCCAGGGCGGCGACCACGCCCAACGTGACCAGGACGACGGCCAGTTGATAGCTGTTGAAGCGGACACCGAGGAACGTGAGGGGGTCCAGGGACAGCGGCGCGGGGGGCTCGACGGTGCGCGGTTCGTCGGTCCACAGTCGGCCCGCGAGCTGGTTGAGCGCCAGCGAGAACGCCAGCGTCGTGATCACCCAGGCGCTGCCGTACGGCGAACGCCGCAGCACGGGCGCCACGGCCACCCGTTCCTCGACCAGCGCCACGGCAGCGACCCCGGCGGCAGCGATGGCCGCCGCGAGCGGCCAGGGCAGGGTCAGCACCGCCATGGTCATCGCGCCCAGCATCACCAGGTCGCCCTGGGCGAAGTTGAGCACCCGGGTCGGCCGGTGCAGCACCGTGAGGCTCACGGCCACCAGCCCGTACAGGCTGCCGTACACCAGACCGGGCACCAGCACGTCGTTGATCATGTCTGGCCGCCCGGGGCCAGCTCGCGGAAGATGCCGTGCACCGACTGCTCCTTCTTGGCGGACAGCAGCGAGGCGACGACGAGGGCGCCGTCGTCGATGCCCGTGTGCCGCGCGGAGGTGAACGAGATCCGTCCCCGGGGACCTTGGTGGTCGGTCACCTTGTCGAAGGCCGCCTTGAGCTTGTCCGGGGCCAGGGTCTTCTCCCGCTCGACGAGGTCGGCGAGCAGCTTGAGGAAGTCGTAGTAGGGGGAGGTGGCGGCGGTGAACTCCAGCCCGGCGGCGGTGGGTTCGGCCGCGATCCGCCGGGCGTACTCCATCGCGCCGCCCTGGGCCGGCATCTCGCCCGGCCGGTAGCTGAAGGCGGCGTAGGTGGTGGTGTACAGCCGCTCCATCAGCTCCTCGGGGAAGGCGTCGTAGGCCTTGATGTAGCTGAGTTCGTGGGAGACGACCGGTGGCGCGAAGCCGGTGGCGGCCATCGCCCGCAGGGTCAGTACGGAGGTCTGCGGCTGGCCGCTGAACAGGCCGACGGCGGCGGCGCCGTCGCGGTCGAGCTGTTTGACGAACGGGGTCATGTCGGGGGCGGCCTGGTTGAAGACCTGGACGGAGACGGGGCGCGTGCCGTAGCGGTCGTCGAGTACGGCGGTGAAGGCGTCGCGAATCGCCTCCCCGTACTCGGAGTTCTCCACCAGCAGCCCGACCTTTCTGAGGTCACGTACCTCGAACAGGTAGCGGGCCACGGCGGCCGTCTGCTGCCGGGTGTTGAAGACCAGCTGGTAGTGGAAGGGGAACTGCTCGCCGTCGCCGAGCCGTTCGGCCACACCCCAGGCGGACTGGAGTACCTCCGCACGGCCCAGCACACTGGCCGACGCCACCGCCTGGGAGCTGCCCGTCGGTCCGAGCACGAACTGCGGCTTGTCACGCAGCAGGCGTCGGGCCACCATCGGCTGCGTCCCGGGCTTGCCCTCGTCGTCCTCCTCGAGGAGTTTCAGCGGCCGGCCCAGCAGCCCGCCCGCCTCGTTGATCTCCCGCACGGCGAGCCGGGCCGCGGCGTAGGCCGGCTTGTACGCGGACGCCAAGGCGCCGGAGGCCGGTTGGATCCAGCCGAGCCGGGCCTGTCCGCCCGCGTCGCCGGTGTTGTCGGAGCCGCCGCAGGCGGCCAGGGCGGGGGCCGCCCCCAGCCCCATCGCGGCGGCGAGGCCGAACCGCCCGCTGCTGCGCAGCAGATCGCGACGTGACAGTTGCATGGCGCTCCCTCTCCCTGTGCGTAGGTGAAGTCGATCCGTGGTGGCGCTTTGGCGCTGCCCGGGCCCGCCCCTTCGTCGGCGGGAAGGGGCGGGCGGGGGCGAGCAGTCGCTCGCCGGCTCCGGCTCAGCACGTGGGCCTGAGCTCCGGGTCCGCGGGACCGGGGCGCTGCAGGGCGTTGGTGATCCACTGCAGCGGGACCTGGTCGAAGGCGAGGTTGAGATGGTTGATCGTGCTGTTCGGGCACCTGTCCTGGACGGTGATGTTGGTGACCTGGCTGGAAGCTCCCTTCAGATGGGCGCTGGTGTACGGCAGGATGTACTCGTCGAACTTGGTGCTGATCGTCGTGTAGCTGACGCCCGACTCCACCTCACGGCTCTCGTTGAGGTGGGTGAGGAACGCCGAGCCGGCGTCGAACTGCAGGCACGACGGGCAGAACGCGGTGGCGACCCACTCGGGCATGTCGTGCCAGGGTGAGTGGAACGTCGTGCCGTGATTGGGTGGTCCGAGCGCGATGAAGTCGTCCACCCACCTGGCTCCGCCTTCGAAACGCAGGTACTGACGGGGCATCAGGCCACCGGCGCTGTGCCCGATCACGTCGACCTTGAAAGAGCCCGTCGTGATCCGGACCCGGTCGACGAACGCCTTGAGGTCCTTGGCGGATTCCTCCAGCGGCGCGACGCCCGGCAGCGGGTATTTCCCCTGCCCGGTGCCCCAGGTCAGCGCGTAGACGCAGAACCCGGCCTTATGAAGGTTTTCCGATACGAACGGCCAGTTGACGTCCGGTGTGGCGTACAGGCCGTGGACCAGGACGACCGGTTCGGGGTGCTGCCGGGTGGGCCGGCACCGCCAGTCGTTGGCTCCGGGCAGTGGTGGGGCGGGCGGTGCGTCGTCGACGGCCGTGAATCGGTGGTGCGGCTCGGGTTGGGCCGAGGACGATGCGGACGGCAGTCCCAGTGCCACTGCGGCGAGTGCGGTCACGCACGCCAGCCGGAGGAGGATGTGGATCCGGCGGGTGCGAGAGGGGTTCTGCTTGGACAAGTGCGGCTCCTTCGATGAGGCCGGGCGGGGTCCCGACCCGCCCCGGCCGTCGGAGCGGTCTTCGTCCGTGGTGGGGGACCGGTGGGTCCTCCGGTACGGGCCGGACCGCGGCGTGCGGTGTCGCGTACACCGGCTGCCCGGGCCGGCGCCCGATGCGGAACACCGGTCGCCTCCGGGGAGTCGAGTGCAGCGTGCGGGGGCGGCGGACGGACGGGGTGGGCCCGTCGGCCGCGGGGAGGGGCGATGAGGTGGCAGGGCGTGCGCCGGTCATGCGGATTGCTCGCCTTCGGCCGTCACGGCGGTGCCGTGGAGCATGGTGAGTTCGAGCCAGGAGAGGTTCTCGGGGTCGTGGTGGACCGTCTGTTCGGCCACGACCGGGACGCTCTCCTGGCCGATCGGGCCGCCGGTGTTGAGGTTCCGGTCGTATTGGGGGAAGTTGCTGCTCGAGACATGGACCCGCAGGCGGTGCCCGGCAGGAAGGCGCCAGGCCGTGTGGCCCAGGTCGAGTCGAAGCGTGCTGACCGTGCCGGGCGTGAGGGGCCGTTCCGTGTCCGGACCGTGGCGGTGGCGGGCACGGGTGATGCCGTCGGCGACGAGCAGGGCGCGGCCGTCGGGGAGGACGTCGAGGAGTTTGCCGGTGAAGTCGGTGTCGGGTGCGCTGCTTTCGACCGACAGCACCAGCCGGACCGGGCCCGCCAGATCGAGGGTCTCGAGCAGTGGCTCAGAGGTGTAACTGAGCACGTCCGGGCGGTGTTCGAGATGGTTCTGGGCGAGGGGCCCGGGTACCAGGTCGCCCAGGTTGAGCACCCGTCCGCCGTGGCTGGGCACCGGGTCGGCCGGATCGTAGCGGTAGTGGGCGGCAGGCTCGTGCCGCTCGGGCGCGTTGCCCAGGATGCCGCCCTGCCGCAGATACCACCGCCGGGTCACCGCGCGCGCCGGCGGCCACCGGGCGCTCGTATGCCATTCTCCCGCGCCCATGAGGAAGTACCGCACCCTCGGCAGCTCCCGCTGCGCGTCCCGCAGATAGCGGTCGAAGAACGCCAGGTGCTGTTCGGCGAGCCCGCCGAAGCGCGCGGAGGAGGCCAGGCCGAAGTTCACCTCGCCCTGGATCGGCAGCAGTGAGCTCAGGTGGGCCCAGCTGCCCATGATCAGGTGGTGGTCGCCCGCGCGGGATGTCAGGTCCTGGTGCAGGCCGAGGGTGGCGGTGGCGTAGATGTCGTACCACCCGCTGATGGAGAGCGTGGGGATGTCGATGTCCTCGGCGTGGACGTCCGGGATCTCGGTCTGGCCCGCGAGGACGTCCCTGAGCAGTGGGGGGAAGTCCTCCAGGTCGAGGATGTCGGTGAGGGGGAGCTGTTCCATCGCGCGCCGCGGATTCCTGGCGCACTCCGCGATCGCCTCGATCGTCTTGCGCGGTGGCGGATCGCAGCCCGCCAGCCGGCGGCGCAGCCACTCCGGCGCCATCAACACCGCGGCCCAGCTGACCAGTTGGTCCAGGCGCAGTGCTCCGCCGGTGGCGCGGGCGTCGTAGTCGCCGACCGCGCACATGGCCGGGGCGATGGCGCGCAGGTGCGGGGGGCGCAGCGCGGCGCCGACCCACTGCACGATGCCCAGGTAGGAGGGCCCCACCATGCCGACGTTGCCGTCGCACCACGGCCGGCTGGCGATCCACTCCACGGTGTCGTGGGTGTCCAGCGCCTCCTGCCGCCACATGACCGGCTGCCAGTCGCCGTCGGAGGAGAACCGGCCCCGGCTGTCCTGGAGGACGACGGTGTAGCCGGCCTGCACGGCCAGGGAGGCGGGCAGGACGTCCAGCATCGGCATCCGGCGCTTGTCGTAGGGGCCGCGGTAGAGCAGTGCGGGCGTGAGGCCGTCCGCGGGAGGGTGCCAGACGTCGGAGCGCAGGACCACGCCGTCCCGCATGGGGGCGGGCACATCGCGCTCGATCGTCTCCACCTGGGGTGTGGTCATGGCTGTCGGCTCCTCCCGAGGGACTCACGTTTGACCGTGATTCCGGCCTGCCGCCGGTCCCAGGTGTCGTCCGTCAGTCCCTCCGCGCGCAGCGCGTGCTTGAGCACCTTCGCGGTGGGGGTCTTGGGCAGTTCGTCCAGGACGCGGACATAGCGCGGCACCATGAAGTGGGGCATGCGCGGGACGAGGTACTCGATCAACTCGGCCGGGTCGACGGCCCGGCCCGGTGCGGGGGCGACCGCGAGGAGGACCTCGTCCTCGCCGTGTTCGCTCGGGACGGCCACCGCGGCCGACTCGCGCACCGCCGGATGGGTCATCGCCTCGGACTCCACCTCGAAGGAGGAGATGTTCTCCCCCCTGCGGCGGATCGCGTCCTTGAGACGGTCGACGAAGAAGACCCGGCCCGCACCGTCCTGGCGCACCGCGTCCCCGGTGTGGAACCAGCCGTTGCGCCAGGCCGCCGTCGTCGCCTCCGGCATCCCGTGGTACCCGTGCGACAGCGACCAGGGCCGGTCGGCGCGCAGCACGAGCTCACCGCTGTGGCCCGGGGGCACCTGCCGGTCGTACGCGTCGACCACGCGGATCTCGATGCCGGGGCGCGGGGTTCCGCACAGTCCGCTTTCCTTCGGATCCGGCTCGGAGATCAGCGGGACCGATGTCTCGGTCATGTTGAACAGGGTGTGGACCTCGATGCCGAAGCGCTGCGACAGCTCAGCGCTGTTGTCGTCGAGCGGAAGCAACCACACCCATTTCAGCGGGTGTTGGACGTCTCCTTCCGCCGGGCCGCGCTTGAGCAGAAAGGACGCCATGACACCGAGCAGGGTGCAGCAGGTGACGCGGTGGGCGCGGACGACGTCCCAGAACGCGTCGGTGGCGAAGGAGTCGACCACGAGAACGGACCCGCCGAGCAGCAGCATCGCGTAGACCCCGATCGTCCCGCCCGCATGGAACAGCGGCAGTTGGACGAGGTAGCGGTCGGCCTCCCCGGCCCGCCCGGCGAAGGCGGCGACGGCCGCGGAGTAGTGGTGGACGTAGGAGCACAGCACGCCCTTCGAGGGGCCCGTCGTGCCCGAGGTGTAGATGATCCCGAACGTGTCCCAGGGCTGTGCGGGATACGGTTCGAAGTCGCCCGGATCGGCGTGGAGTTCATGCGGGCCGACGACCGTGGGGCGCCGGTCCCCGGGTTCGATCTCCGCCAGTCGCGGGGCGAGCTCGCGATGCGCGACGACCAGCGCCGCCCCGGAGTTGGCCAGCACGTGCTCCAGCATCCGGCCCTGGTAGGCGGTGTTGACGGGCACGCAGGTCGCGCCCGCGAGGTTGGTGCCGAACCAGGCGAGCAGCGCGTCCGGCCCGTTGGGCAGCCACGAGAGCACCCGGTCACCCGGTCGCACCCCGTAGGCCGCGAGGGCCGCCGCGGCGCCGAGGGAGCGCCGGAGGGTTTCGCCGTACGTCCAGCTCTCCCCGTCGGCGAAGACGGCGAACACCCGGTCGGGGTGCGCGCGGGCACGGGCGGTGAGCAGTCCGGCCACCGTGCAGGACGCGGCGTCCGGCACCCGTGGATCGTCCATCGCCAGGATCCGCACCGGCGGTGTCATGACCGTATCCATCCGCCGTCGACGAACAGGCACTGACCCGTCACGTAGCTCGCCTCGGCGGAGGCCAGCCATGCCACGGCCGCAGCCACCTCCTGCGGAGTGCCGAAACGGCTGATCGGCTGGGTGCGTACGTGCTTCTCGCCGATCCGGACGAGGTCCTCGGCCATGGCCAGCATGGGGGTGTCGACGAAGCCCGGGCAGACGGCGTTGGCGCGCACGCCGGCCGGGCCCAGCTCGGCCGCGAGTGACCGGGTGAGGGTGGCGAGCCCGCCCTTGGACACGTCGTACGCCACCTGTCCGACGTTGCCGATCATCGCCACGGAGGAGAGGTTGACCACCGCGCCGCCGTCGGCCTGGGCGAGCAGGGCCGCGGCGCGGCGGGACAGGAAGAAGGGAGCGTGGAGGTTGACGGACAGCACCTTGTGCCAGATCTTCGGCGTGTGGTCCGCGAGCGTTCCGCGGAATCCGATGCCCGCGTTGTTCACCAGCACATCGAGTCCGCCCCAGGCCTGCTCGACGCGGTCCACCACGGTCTGGGCCTGCTCCTCGTGGGCGATGTTCGCCGGTACGGCGATTCCGCCCACCTGCGCGGCCATGCGCTCCGCGGCCTCCTCGTCGATGTCGTTGACCGCGACCGTCGCGCCCTCCTCAGCGAGCCGGGTGACGATCGCCGCGCCGATGCCCCTGCCACCGCCGGTGACCAGCGCGGTGCGTCCCTTGAACAGTTCGTTCATTCGTAGCTCCCCACGAGTCGCTCCAGTGCTTGGAAGTGCCTCTCGTGCCTGCTCGCCGTCGCGTAGCTCACCAGGCGCCGCTGCGTGAGCGCCGCTTCAAGGCCGGTGTGCGTGGCCGGGTTGCGTACGGTCAGCAGCAGGGCGTCGCTGCCCGCGCCGCAGCCGTAGCCGAGGACCGCGATCCGGTCGTCGGGGACGGCCAACTCCAGTGCCCGGGCCAGTCCGAGCAGCGGTGCGGCCGCGCCCGTGTCGCCGATGCCGTGCGCGACGACGCAGGGCAGGGCGGAGCGGTCGGGCTGCCCGAGACGCCGGGCCAGCCGGATCGGGGTGATGGCGTCCGGCTGCGGGCCGACCAGGAAACGCAACGGCTCGGTCGGCGGGCCGAGTTGTTCCCAGGCGGTGACGCAGTGGTCGTACAGCCCGATGTCGGTGGCCGTCATCACCGAGCCACCGGTGCGGATGTGCCGCTCGCCGTCGGCGCGGAAGCCGTCGTTGGTGTCGGAGACCGCCGAGCCGACGGCGTCCACGGTGGCCAGCGTGGCGTCGCGGGTGACCAGGAGCGCCGCCGCTCCGGAGCCCGCGGTGTACTCCTGCGGATCGCCCGGCGCGACATGGGGTCCCAGCGTGTCCGTCCCCACCGCCAGTGCCGCCTCGGCGAAGCCGGCCCGCACCCACGCCAGCGCGCACAGCAGGGCGGCCGTCCCGGACTTGCCGGAGAACTGCACGTCGGCGGCGAAGGACGCGGGCGGCAGCCCGGCCATGTCGGCCAGCAGCGCCGCACTGGCCTTGGTGAGGTACGGGCCGGTCTGCGAGCCGAAGAAGACCGCCTGAGGTGTCGCGGGCGCCTCGCGCAGGGCGATGGCCGTGGCCTCGGCCGCCAGCGTCACGGCGTCCGAGTCGGGGTCGCACACCGCGCGGTGGGTGACGCCCTTACGCCGCACCACGTCCAGCGGCACATTGCGCCACACCTCGTGGATCTCCTCCACGGCGAGCCGGCCGGCGGGCAGCGCCGTGCCGATCGCGGAGATCCCCACGTCGTGCGTGGCGGGACCGGGCGTGTTCCCGGCAGGGTCGGTGACGTCCACGGGGATGCCGGTGAGCCGGGGCCAGTCGCCGCTCATCGCGCCCTCCGCGGCCGGAACTTGTAGCCGTACTGGTAGGGCCCCGAGGCCTCGCGCCGCCACTTGCGGACGACCAGCTCGACCTCGGTCCCTTCGGCCACCGCCGGGGGAGCGCCGTCGTAACCGGCGTCGACGTCGACGAGTTCGGTGAGCACGTGGGGTCCGTCCTCCAGGGCCACGATGGCGAACGGCCTGACGGCGCGGCCGGCGTGGCCGATCAGCGGGGTGTGGTCCTCAGCCGTGCTCACCACCCGGCCGAAGGGCGCCAGTTCGCTCTCGCGCAGGTCGCGCGAGCGGCAGTCGGGGCAGACACGGCGTGCGGGGAAGAACGTCAGTCCGCAGCCCGTGCAGTGGTTGCCGACGAGGCGGTAGCGACCGGCGCGCGAGCGCCAGGCCTTGGCGGGGGTCGGGGTGGCGATGCGGTAGACCGGTTCCGTGGGGGACCACATGGAGAGCTGTCCCTCCTTTCCTGCGTGGGTCGTTCAGCGCGGGCGCCGCAGCACGGCGACGGCGCTGGTGGCGTTGGAGCCGCCCATGGACTGGCAGACCGCGATATCCGCGTCCGGCACCTGGCGTTCCCCGCACCGGCCGCGCAGTTGGAGTGCCGACTCCACGGCGACGCTGATCCCGGTGGCACCGGTGGGATGACCGAGGCCGATCCGGCCGCCGTCGGTGTTGGCGGGGCAGCGGCCCTTCAGTGCCGTCTCCCCGTCGGCCACCGCCGCCGCGGCCTTGCCCGTGGGGAAGATCCCCAGCCCTTCCAGGTGCAGCGCGCCCATCACGCTGAAGCAGTCGTGCACCTGGGCCAGCCCGATGTGCTGCGGCTCGATGCCGGCCTGCGCATAGGCGGCCTTGGCGGCCACCGCGGTCGGCACCGCCTCGGCGATGTCGGCGCCGGCGGAGGCCGGATGGCCGAACTTCGCGGCCAGCATGTTGGGCCCGGTGGCCTGCGCGATGCCCGCGATCTCCACCGGCTCGCACGCTCCCGGAGCGTCGTCGTGGCGCATCAGCACGACCGCCGAGGAACCGTCGCAGGCCCGTCCGCAGGCCGCCCGGGTGATGGGCCGCGACACCATGGGACTGTCGAGGACCTGCGGCACGGTGAGTTCGGGCCGCCCGTGGTCGACCGCGTTCGGGTTGCGCGTGGCGTACCAGCGGTCCTGTACGACCCACTGGGCGATCGCCTCGTGCGTGGCGCCGTACTTGCGCATGTACTGGTCGTGCATCAGCGCCATGAGGTCGACGTAGTCGAAGCCCGCCGGCGCCTCGAACTCGGCGTCGGGGAAGTGCAGCATCGAGTCGGCAGTCGAGGCCGTGTCCGACACCTTCTCCACGCCGATGACCAGCACGGCCCGCGCCATGCCCGAGGCGAGGGCGGCCACGGCGCTGCGCAGGGCCACCGTGCCTCCGGCGCAGGCGGCGTTGACCTGGCTGAAAGCCATCGGCGCGAGGCCGAGTTCGTCGGCGGCGACGGCACCGAGGTTCTGCTGCTCGAAGGTCTCCGGCAGCGAGACCGACACAAAGCCGTCGGTGATGTCCCCGGCGTCGAGGCGTGCGTCCTGAAGGGCCGCGAACGCGGACTCGACGACGAGGTCCTTCCAGTCCCGCGCCGGGAAGAAGCCGTGCCGCGTGATCGCGGCGCCGGCGATGACAACTCCCGTTCCATCCATGGGAAGACCCCGCTTCACGAGGGTTAATGAATGTTCATTAATGTCCGGGAGGATGTACCGACTGTCAAGGCGGTGCGCACGAGGTTTCTCCGGCGGGCGGCGCCGGCGCACCGGGGCCGGGCGTGCGGAGGCCGACCGGCCGGTACTGCGAGTCCCGGCGCGGCGGTCCGGGCGGTACCTGTCGTGCCTGGCCGCCCGTGCCGGGACGGGATGTGCTGATGGGGAGCGCGTTCCCGGCTCACTCACCACGCTCCGGCGACCATCCGCTGTTGACAGGGAGGCCCCATGCCGCATTCGGCCCGCGTAACCGGTACGGCGTTCGAGGACGTGCTCATCACCGGTCTCGGCTTCGTACTGCCAGGCGCCGACAGCCCAGAGCTGGTCTGGCGACAGTTACGAGAAGGTGACTCCCAGCTCAGCGCGCTGCCGCCGGTCCTCTCCTCCGGCACCGGCATCCACAGCGCCGGCCGGCTGGGGGACTTCGAGCACACGCCCTACCTGCCGGACCTGCCGGACAACTTCGCCAAGCGGTACAGCCGGGAGATCCTCGTGGTCCTCTCGGCCGTGCAGAACGCCGCGCGGGACGCCGGCCTGGCGGACGACGGAGCGATCGACCCGCCGCGCACCGGGGTCGTCGCCTCCTGCTCCCGCGGACCGGCCGAGTGGTGGTCCCAGACCGCTTCGGGCACGGCCTGGGACCCCGCCCGCCCGCCGGTCTCCCCGGCCCAGGCGGTCTTTGCCTCCCTCGCCGGGACGCCCGCGTCGCTCAGCGCCATCCGGCTGGGCGCGCAGGCACTGGTCTCCACCGTCAGCAACGCCTGCGTGGGCGGCCATCAGGCGCTGGCCCTGGCAGCCCACGAGATCCAGCGCGGCGCCGCCGACGTGATGTTCGTCGTCGGCCACGAACTCCCGCTCACCCCCGAGGTGTTGCAGGTCTACTCGGCGTCGGGCACCAGCGTGCTGTCCCGGGACACCGAACCCCGGCGGGCGATCAAGCCGTACGACCTGCGCAGGGACGGCTTCGCGCTCGGCGAGGGCGCCGTGGTCGCCGTACTGGAACGCAGGAAGCATGCCGAGGCCCGGCAGGCACCGGTCTACGCCGCGCTGCGGGCCTGCCACAGCATCAGCGAGGCCGCGCACGCGACCCGGATGGACCTGAGCGGGCAGAGCACGGCCCGGCTGATGGCCGACACCCTCGACACGGCGGGCGCCTCGCCGGGGGAACTGGACTACATCTGCGGTCACGGCACCGCGACCCGCTACAACGACCTGGCCGAGAGCCGCGCGCTCGGCCACCTCTTCGGACCCCGGCGCAGCGACTGGACACCGCTCGGCTCCGTCAAACCGGTCTACGGCCATCTGCTGGGCGCCGCGGGCCTGGTGAACTGCGCAGCGCTCGCCCTGATGCTCAAACACCAGTGCCTGGCGCCGACGATCAACTGCGAGACCGTGGAGCCCGAGTGCGACCACGACCACGTCACCGAAGGCGCCCGCCCGGGCGAGGTGCGCCTGGCGATGTCCCTGGCCTTCGCCATCGGCAGCCAGAGTTCCGCGCTGATCATGGAGGCCGCCGGATGAGCCCGGTGGTGGCAGCCGATCCCGACGAGCTGTGCAGGCGGTTCCTGGCGCCGGGCATGCGGGTGCACATCGCCTCGACCATGTCCCGCCCCAACGCCCTGGTGCTGGCGCTCGCCCGGGTCTTCCGGGGCACGGGCCGGTTCCGGATCAGCGTCAACGCCCTGCACGCGGGGGTGCACGCGCTCACCATGGCGGGAGTGGTCGAGCACGCCGTCATCGGCTTCGCCGGCGACACCTTCCCGACGTCCCGCCCCAACCGGCTCTACGCGAGGCTGCCCGAGGGCGACCCGTTCCCGGTCGAGGAGTGGAGCCTGCTCTCCCTGCTGCAACGGCTGATGGCGGGAGCCACGGGCGCCCCCTTCGCGGTCAGCACCTCGCTGTCCGGCTCCGATCTGCCGCAGGGGCACCGGCAGTTGGACGCCCTGCGGCATGAGGCGGGGGAGGCCGTGCTGGTGCCCGCGCTCCGGCCCGACGTGACGCTGCTGCACGCGCAGTGCGCGGACGAGCGGGGCAACCTGTATCTCTCCGGTCCCGTCGCGGAGGGCTGGTGGGGCGCGCTGGCGGCCGAGCAGGGCGTCCTCGCCACGGTGGAGACGGTGCGCGCGGACCCACCCGCGGGCGCGGCCTGCCAGATCCCGGCCGAGCGGGTGCTGGGCCTCGCCCCCTGCCCGTACGGCGCCCACCCGCAGGGCCTCACCCCGCTGCCGGACGCCGGAGTGGAGGGCTACCTCGACGACTATCTGTTCCTGGAGGACCTGGCCCAGGCGTGTGCTGATCCCGCGCTCACCGAGGAGTGGTTCGAGCGGTGGGTCACGGGAACCGCCGGTCACCAGGGGTACCTGGCCCGGCTGGGGGAGGCGCGGCTGGCCGGCCTCCACCCGGCCTCGCCGGTCACCGCGGCGGTGCCCGACGTCATCGCGCGCTCCGCGCCACCGACCGATCGCGAGCACCACCTGGTGCTGGCGGCCCGCACCATCGGCCGCACCGTACGAACGCGGGGCTACGGCACCGTCCTCGCCGGCATCGGCACGGCCCACATGGCCAGTTGGCTGGCCGCACGCCTGCTGCACGAGGAGGGCGTCCACGTCCAGGTCGTCAACGAACTCGGCATGATCGACTTCCTGCCGCGAGGCGGGGACACCTTCCTGTTCTCCCAACGGCACGTGCAGGGATGCCGTCAGCACGCCGGGACGTGGGAGGTGCTCGGCGGCCTCGTCGCGGGCGGCGCCGACCGCACCCTGGGCGTCCTGTCCGCCGCGCAGATCGATCAGCAGGGCCGTATCAACACCAGCCGCACGCCCGGCGGCGGCTTCCTGGTCGGCTCCGGCGGCGCCAACGACGTGGCCAGCCATGTGGAGACGATCGTGGTGACGGCCGCATCACCGCGCCGCTGCCCCGAGACGGTCGGCTTCGTCACCAGCCCCGGCCGCAACGTCAGCCAGGTGGTGACCGAGTTCGGCTGCTTCGAACGGGACAAGACGTGCGAGCCCTTTCGCCTCGCGACCTGGGCACCTCCGCCCGGCCTCGTCCGCACCGACGCAGCGGGCCCTGCCGAGACCGTGCGGGACCGCACCGGATGGCAGGTCAGGATCGCCGACCCGCTGCGGCACGAACCGCCCCCGACCGCCGACGAACTGGCCGTCCTGCGCTCGATCGACCCCGAAGGGATCTACCGATGACCCTCTTCTGCCCGCCCGTCCAGCTCGCCGGGATCGGCCACGACTTCCCCGGGGAGCCGGTCCGCAACGACCACTTCACGAGCAGGCCCGAACTGGGCGTCGACGAGGAGTGGATCCTGCGCCACACCGGAGTCGCCGCCCGGCACTGGCCGCCCGAGGGCGAACGGCACGTGGACATGGCCGAGCGCGCCGCCCGCCGGGCGCTCGCCGAGGCCGAGCTGGACCCCGGCGACATCGACATCATCCTCGGCACGAGCGCCACCGCGCGCCCCCGCGTCAATCCCACGAGCCCCGGCAACAACTACATGGACGTCGCCCTGCCGGTGCAGCGCCGCCTCGGCGCCCCGCAGGCGATGTGCCTGGACGTGACCGGCGTCGCCTGCTCCGGCTTCCTGCACGCCTCCGCCGTCGCCCGCGGCCTCATCGCCACCGGCCACCGCACCGTACTGATCGTCTGCGCCGAGAACCCCCGGCCGATCCTCAACTTCTCCTACCGCAACTCCGTACTGTTCGGCGGCGGCGCCGCCGCGGGCGTGTGGCGGGCGAACCCCGGTGCGGACGACGGCTTGCACGCCGTGACACTGCACTCCGACGCCACCCACTACGACGCCTTCGACATCGACGAGCACGACACGATGGTGATGAAGGGAAAGGTCGTCGGCGAGTTCGCGCCCGGCGTGCTGGCGGACGCCACCCGACGGGTCCTGCGGCAGGCGGACGCCGACCTGGACGACGTCGACTGGATCATCCCGCACCAGGGCAACATCAACCTGATCCACGACGTGCAGGACGCCCTCGGCATCCGCGACGACAAACGCGTCCTGCTCAACATCGAGCGGCGCGGCAACACCTCCAGCGTCAGCGTGCCCAGCTGTCTGTCGGAGTACGTCCACGACGGCACCATCGCGCCCGGCGACCGCATCCTGAGCATGGCCATCGGGCGCGGTTTCAGCTGGGGCGCGATGCTCTTCAGCTACGGCCGCCCCCGCCCGTGGGAGGTGTGATGCCGAAGCGGGGACAGGCCGTCGTCATCGGCGGCAGCCGGGGCCTCGGCGCCGCCATCGCGTACGCGCTCGGCGCCGCCGGATGGCCGACGACCGTCGCCGCCCGGGACGCCGAGCAGTTGGAGCGCTGCCGCAAGGAAGCCGCCGAGCAGGGCGTGGAGTTGGCGACGGCACAGGTCGACACGCTCGCGCCCGCCGACGTACGGCGCCTCTTCACCGACCTGGCACAACGGGGCCAACTCGGCGTCTGCGTCATGGCGGCGGGCCGCAACCTCTCCCAGCGGCTGCTGCGCCCGCCCCGTCAGGCGGGCGGCGCCTGGAGCGCACACGGCATCGAGGAGTGGCACGCCACCGTCGACCTCAACCTCACCGGCACCTTCCTCGCCGGCCGCGAGGCCGCGCTCACCATGGCGCAAGCGGGAACCGGTGGCGTGCTCGTCCCCGTCGTCAGCTGCACCTGGCAGGGCTCCTGGGGCCAGTCGGCGTACGCGGCCGCCAAGGCCGGCGTGGTGTCGCTGACCCGCAGCTGGGCCTTCGAACTGGGCGAGTTCGGCATCCGGGTCGTCGCCGTCGCGCCCGGTGTGGTGGACGGCGCCGCGCTGCGCGAGAAGTGCGCACAGCACCCCGCCCACGCCCGCTACATGGAGCGGCTGCGTGAACAGGTGCCGCTCCGCCGGTTCGCCGCCGAGCACGAGGTCGCGGAGACGGTGCTGCACGCCGTGACCAACCAGTACCTGACCGGCACCGTGATCGAGGTCGCCGGTGGCGGGTTCCCGGCCCGCATCTCCTGAACCGGCGGGCGTCACTGCACCTCCCTTGTGCCGGTGACCAGTACCGCAAGTCCCGGCCAGCCCGCCGAGCAGGTACTCGGCGGCCGATGTGATCGCCGTCCGCGCTGCCTAGCGTGGGCGGCGCCCCTCCCCTCGTACGACCGAACTCCCTTGACGGAGGTGTCCCTTGGCGAGCGGAATTGTCGTCGACCAGGACGTCGAGATCCCCATGCGCGACGGCACCGTGCTGCGCGCCGACGTCTGGCGGGCGCCGGGCGAGGCCCGCCCCGCGATCGTCTACCGCACGCCGTACGACAAGACGGCGACCAGGATGGACCCGCTGCCCCCGGACCGCTGCGTCCGGGCCGGTTACGCGGCCGTCGTGCAGGACACCCGGGGACGCTTCGCCTCCGACGGCGAGTGGGACACCGGGATGTGGGCCACCGAGGCCCGCGACACCCACGACACCGTCGAGTGGGTCGCCGTCCAGGACTGGTGCGACGGCGCCGTCGGGATGAGCGGGATGTCGTACCTCGGCATCGTGCAGTGGCTCGGGGCGATGCTGAAGCCCCCGCACCTGCGGGCGATCGCCCCGGCGATGACCACCTCGGCCGCGCACGACCCGCAGGCCACCGGCGGTGCGCTGCGCCTGTCCCACCTCGCCGGATGGCTCGGCTTCATGGCCGTCGACTGGATGCGCCGCCAGGCGGCCCAGGGGCGCGGGCGCGGCTTCTCGTCCGTGCTCCGTTATCTGAACTCCCCGCAGGAGCAACTGCGTCGGCTTCCCCTCGGCCGCATCCTGGACGTGCCGGACAGCCCGCTGTCCCTGGGGGCGATGATGGAGCGGGGCCACGCGCACGGGCCCGACATCCGCACCACGGACGTCGCCGTCCCCACCCTGTCGCTCACCGGCTGGTTCGACATCTACAACGGGCCGAGCATCGCCCTCCACGACGAGCTGGCCCGCCGCGATCCGGGCGGCCACCGGCTCGTCATCGGGCCCTGGAGCCACTCCGGAACCCTGCCGCAGCACCAGGGCGAGCTGAACTTCGGGCTCACCGCGGCGGGGGAGTACGGCCCGGTGGCCGAACGGGTCCTGGACTTCTTCGACACCCACCTCAAGGGCGTCGAGCGCGCGGCCGAGCCCGTGAGCTACTTCATGATGGGCGCCAACGAATGGCGCACGGCCCGGACTTGGCCGCCCGAAGAGTCGGCCGCCGGCCTGTGGTACCTGCGCGAGGGCGGCCGGCTCGCCCTGTATCCGCCCCAGGACGACGAGCCGGCCGACTCCTACACCTACGATCCGCACGACCCGTCCCCCACCCACGGGGGCCGCGTCCTGGCCCTCGGGGAACTCGTCGGCGGCCCGCTCAACCAGCGGCACCTGGAGGAGCGTGCCGACACCGTCGTCTACACCGGACCCGAACTCGCCGTCGCCGTGGAGGCCGTCGGGCACGTCACCGCCTCCCTCAGCTTCGCCAGCACGGCGCCCGACACGGACATCGTCGTGAAGCTCACCGACGTCTTCCCCGACGGCCGTTCGATCCTGGTCTGCGACGGAGCGCTGCGCACCCGCTACCGCGAGGGCTTCGACAGCGAGAAGCCCCTCACCCCGTCGGTGCCCGAGCGGTGCACCGTCGACCTCGGGCACACCGCCTGGCGGTTCGAGGCCGGACACCGGTTGCGGCTGCTGGTCACCAGCAGCAACTTCCCGCATCTGGACCGGAACATGAACACCGGCCGGCGCCCGGGCCAGGACACCCAGGGAGTGGTGGCCCGCCAGTCCGTCTTCCACGACGCGGCCCGGCCCTCGCTGCTGCGACTTCCCGTGCTGGGCCGCCGACGGCCGGGGGAGGACGACGGATGAGCCCGCACGGCTCCGTGCCCGCGCGCGAGGAGTGCGTCGTCAGCGAGCAGCTCGCCCGGCGGGCCGCCCGCCATCCCGACCGGCTCTTCGCCCTGTTCGAGGACGGCGAGCGATGGACGTACGCCGACGCCTGGCGGCAGGCCGGCTCGACGGGTGCCGCGCTCCGAGAGCAGGGCGTGGGCCGCGGCGATGTGGTGATCAGCTGGCTGCCGAACGGCCCCGACCAGCTGCGGACCTGGTTCGGCACCGTCGCCGCCGGAGGCGTGTGGGCACCGCTCAACACGGCCTACCGATGGCGGATGCTGGAGCGGGTCATACGGGGCCTGGACGCCCGGCTGCTGATCACCTGCCAGGACCTCGCGACCCACCTGCACGGCCTCGACCTGGGACCGGACCTCCGGGTGCTGGTCATCGACGGACCGTCGGGCGACCCGTTGGCCACCCATGCCGACGAACTCGCCGCCCCCGACGCCCCGTTGGAGCCCTGGGACACCCAAGCCGTCATCCACACCTCCGGCACCAGCGGCCACTCCAAGGGCGTTCTGTGCAGCCACGCCCACCTCCACACCAGCGCCACGGCCGCCTACGGGCAGTGGCTCACCGGCGACGACCGCTACCTCGTCACCCTGCCGCTCTTCCACGCCGGAGGCGTCCTCGGCGTCCTGGGCATGCTGGGCCTGGGCGGATCGGTCGCCGTCGCGTCGCACTTCCGCACCAAGGCCTTTTGGAAACAGGTCCGCGAGCTCGGCGCGACCGCCTGCACCCTCCTCGGCGCCATGGCGGCCTTCCTGACCGAGCAGCCGCCCGCCCCCGAGGACACCCGGCATCCGCTGCGCACCGCCTACGTCATCCCCTTCACGGAGACGGCCCTCGCCTTCGGTTCCCGGTTCGGCGTCGAGGTGCGCACGCTGTTCAACATGACCGAGACGTCCTGTCCGGTCATGTCGGGCCCCCGGCCGACCCGGCCCGGCAGCTGCGGCAGGCCGCGCCCCGGCATCGAGGCACGGGTCGTCGACGCGTACGACCGAGAAGTCCCGCGCGGCAGCGTCGGTGAACTGGTGCTGCGCGCGGAGGTGCCCTGGGCGTTCAGCCACGGCTATCACGGCATGCCGCAGGCGACCGCGGCCGCCTGGCGCAACGGCTGGTTCCACACGGGCGACGCCTTCCGTCAGGAGGCCGACGGCGAGCTGTACTTCGTCGACCGGATCAAGGACGCCATCCGCAGGCGCGGCGAGAACATCTCCTCCTTCGAGGTCGAGGAGGAACTGCGCGCCCACCCGGCCGTCCGCGACGCCGCGGCCGTGGGGGTTCCCGGTGAGCACGGCGAACAGGAAGTCCTCGCGGTCGTCAGCCCCGTACCCGGCGAGCCCTTCGACCCGGCCGCGCTGCTGCGCTTCCTGCGCCCGCGCATGGCCCACTTCATGCTTCCCCGCTACATCCGCACCCAGCCCGAACTGCCGGTCACGCCCACCGGCAAGGTCCGCAAGGACCTGCTGCGCGAAGCGGGCGTCACCGCCGACACCTGGGACCGCGAGACGGCCGGCCACACCGTCCGCCGCGACCCCGTCACCATCCACCGAGAGGACACCGAACACCCATGACCGACACGGAAGTTGGCCCCATCCGCACCGGCGGCACCTGGGCGGGGACCGGAATCCGCATCACCGGCGTCGGGCACTACTTCCCCGAACGCGTCGTGCACAACACGCCGGACGCCGTCGGCGCCGAGGAGCGGTTCAACGCGATCGACCAGGCCGTGATCGGCCGGCTGAACGTCAAGTCGCGGCACGTCGCCGACGAGGCGGAGACCATCGACTACATGGCAGTCCGCGCGGCCGAGCACGCCCTGCGCGAGGCCGGCCGCACCGCGCGCGAGGTCGACCTGGTCATCGTCACCAACTGGACCGACCGGCAGTTCATCCCCGAGTACGGCCCCCGAGTGGCGCACGAGCTCGGTGCCCGCCGCGCCCTCGGCTTCGACCTGTGCGGGGCCTGCGCCGGATTCGTGCACGGGGTGCAGTCCGCCGCCGCGATGCTGTCCTCGCCCGGCCCCTGGCGCACCGCCGTCGTCGTCAGCTCCGAGCAGCTCTCGCGCGGCACCCGGCCCGGCAGCAAGGGCGAGCTGGTCGCGGGCGACGCGGCGGGAGCCGTCGTCCTGGAACGCACCGACGGCCTCGCGCCGACCGCCCCCCGGCTGATCGACTCCGTGCTGTTCAGTGACGGCGAGGACGCGCGCGTCATCCACGCCCGCCGCCCCAACGGCTGGCTCACCAGCACTCCCGACCTCATCGAGCGGGCCATCGAGGGCAATCTGCGGGCCATCGAACTCCTCCTGGAACGCAACGGCCTGGAGATCGAGGACATCGACTGGGTGCTGATCCACCCCGGCACCGACCCGCTGCACACCGCCGTCCAGGAGAAGGCCGGCATCGACCCCGACCGCTTCGTGGTCACGATGGAGACGCGCGGCAACACCTCCAGCGCCTCCATCCCCATCGCCCTGTCCGAGCTGATCGACAGCGGCCGCACCCGGCCGGGCCAGCTGTACCTCACCCCGGCGATCGGCTCCGGGTTCTACGAGGGCGGGCTGCTGTTCCGGCTCTGAGCTCGGGCTGCCCCGGGTCATCAATATCCCCTGAACGGAAGCGAGTTGACGTGGTGAGTGTGACGGCCGGATGGCGCGACGTGCTGGTGACCGGGATGGGGTTCTGCCTGCCCGGACCCCACCGCACGGTCTGCCGGACCGGCGGCGACCTGTGGCGTACGGTGTCCCGCGCGGCGTCCCACCTGGACAACGACGGCCTGTTCTACGGCCGGGTCCACCTGGACGAGGAGGAGTTCGCGGCGGCGGTCCCCGAACTCGACGAACGCTTCCGGGCCCACTACAACAACGTCCACCGCTACGGCCTCGTCGCCCTGGTCGAGGCCTGTGAGGACGCCGATCTGAACTGGCGCGGCAACGACCTCGCCGAGGCCGCGGTCCTCACCGGGCGAGCCGGGTTCGACACAATCCTGGAGACGTACATGGCGGGCGTGACCGCCGAGCCCTCACGCACCGGTCCCGCCGAGGCCCGCGCACTGCTGATGCGCATCCTGCTGTCCGTCACCGCGACCGACGTGGCCTCGGTGCAGGCCGCCCTGTTGCGCAGCGGCGGCCCCAGCTACTCCCTGTCCTGCGGCTGCGCCTCCACCAACGCGCTGCTCGGCGTCGCCGCCCAGCAGATCGCCTCCGGCGAGGTGGACCTCGCCGTGGTCACCGGCGTCGACGCGTACAGCCTCGACTACATCGACCACTTCGAGGAACTGGGCCGGGCCTCCGAGCGGACCGGCCGCACCTCCTCCTACTCGGCCCCCACCACCCGGCTGCGCTACGACCGGCCGATGCGCCCCTACGACGAACGCGCCGAGGGCTTCAACCTCGGCGAGGGCGCGGCCACCCTGATCCTCGAAAGCCGCGAACACGCCGAACGCCGCAACCGCCGACCCTACGGGCGGATCCTCGGCCAGGCCGTCCGGCGTGCCGCCACCGGCAGCGCACTCACCCCCGACGAGGACGGCGCCGCCCTCGAGCGCGCGGTACGCAGCGCCCTGCGCGCCACGGACAGCCACGAGCGGATCGACCCCACCGCCGTCCCCGTCGTCAACGGCGGCGCCGAGGGCGACCCGCTCTTCCACCTCATGGAGTTCAGCGCCCTGCGCGCCCTCTACGGCACGGACCCCGCCGACGGGCCGCTGCTGACCAACCACGAGGCGTGCTTCGGGCACAACGGCGCACCGCTCGGCGTCATCGGCGCCGCCAGCACCCTGCTGATGATGCGCAACGGACAGGTCTGCCCCACCGCCAACTGCGACAAAGTCGTCCCCGAGGCCCCCTGCACGGTCGTCACCGGCGAGGCCCGGCCGCTCTCCTTCGACCTGGCCCTGAGCTTCAACTACCAGATGGGCGCCGCCGGCGCGCTGCTGCTCGCGGCACCGGAACCGTGCGCCGCGGAGTACGGACACCCGGCGGGTGACGATGAGCACTGAGCCGCTGACCCTGACCGGCATCGGTGCCGTCCTGCCCGGCCCCGACGGACGGCCCTGCACGGACGTCCCGGCCCTGTGGGACATCATCCGCACCGGCGCCACCTGCCTGACCCCCTTCGCCCTCGACGACCTCCCGCTGCGCATCGCGGGACAGGTCACCGGCTGGGATCCGGTGACCGCACTCGGCGTGCCCCAGCGGGTCGGCGACCGGATGGCCCGCGTCACCGCGCTCGCCACCGGCGCCGTCAAGAACGCGCTCGCCGACGCCGGGCTGACGGCCCAGGACATCGACGACGGCCGTACCGTCCTCGTCGTCGCCTCCCTGCAGTTCGCCTTCCAGGAGGCCCGCCGCTACTTCACGCTGTACGAGGGGGGCGGCCCGGACGCGCTCGGCATGGAGTACTGGCTCACCGGTACCCCCGGAAGCGTCACCAGCGGCATCTGCTCCGTCCTCGGCATCGGCCCGCAGACCCTGACCGTCTCCGGCGCCTGCAACTGCTCCCTGCGCGCCCTGGAAGTGGTGGCCGCCCTGCTGCGCGACGGCACCGTGGACCGGGCGATCGTCGTCGGCGCGGACGCCACCCTCGACCCGGTCTGCGTCTCCAGCACCACGCACGAGAGCCGCAGCCGCGGCTTCCGCATCTCCACCTGGTCGCCCGACCCGCACTCCGTACGCCCGCACGACGAGGAGCAGGACGGCAACGCTCCCGGCGAGGGCGCCCTGGCCGTCGTACTGGAATCCGGTCGTACGGCCGGTATCCCGCTGCGCCTCGCGTTCCGCTCCTCGCGCAGCAACGGCACCAACCCGATGATCTCCGGACCACCCGACAACTTCGCCCGGGACGGGCACGCCCTGCTCACCGCCGCCGGCATCGGCATGGACCGGCTGGCCTTCGTCAACAGCTTCGCCGACGGCTCACGCCACGTGGAGAACCTCTTCTGCGAGGCCCTCGACGGCCTGCGCAAAGCGATGGACTACGACGGCCCGCTGCTGCTGACCAATCAGGAGGCCGCCTTCGGGCACGTCTTCGGCTTCGTCGGGCTGATGAAGTTCGTCGCCTCGGCCCTCATGTTCCGCCACGGCACGGTCGCCCCCGTGACCGGCTGCCGCACTCCCTACGCACGGCTCGACGCGACCCCGGTCCAGGGCGACCGCGCCCCGCTGACCGGGCGGCACGCCCTCGTGATGGTGGCGGGCGGCGGGGGAGACGCCACGTCCCTGCTGATCGAGCACCTGGAGGAACAATGACCAAGGACGCGCTGCCGATCCACGGTTCCACCGCGGTCGTCCTGGGGCCGCGCGGGACGGCGTACGACGTGCTCCGCGAGGCCTTCGAAAGCGTCGGCGTGAAGCTCGTCGACGACGCCGGTGGGCAGGACATGGCGGTCCCCGACATCTGCTGCGCCCTGCTCACCGGTACCGCCGTCCTCGACAGCGCCACCCCGTCCGCGCCCCTGCCCCGCAGGACCCTCTCCCGGATCGCCGCGGCCATGGCGGACCGTGGATCGGGCCGGATGATCCTCGTCCTGGACGGGGCGGGCGGGCTGCACACCGGCGTCCCGGCCGACGAGGCGGCGGCGCGGGCAGCCGACCTGGCCTGGTGGCGGCAGCTCGCGGCCCGCCTGTCCTGCCACGGCGTCCTCGCCAACCAGATCCGCGTCGGAATCGCTCCCTGCCTCTCGCACCGGCCCGGCCCGCAGCGCACCGCCGCCGTCCTGCGCCACCTGCCTCTGCGCCGTGTCGCCCAGGCCGCGGACCTGGCCGCCGCAGTCCTGCATCTGGCGTCGGAGGGCTGCACCTACACGGTGGCCGAGACGATCCCGGTCGACGGCGGCATGGGACTGACGATGGTTCCGCCCCTGCGCCCGCCCCGCGCACGCACCGACAGCACGGAACCCTTTGACCGGTCCCGCGGCGGAGCCGACCTGTTCGACCTGCGCGGACGGCACTGCCTGGTGGTCGGCGGGAGCAGCGGCATCGGACGCGAGGCCGCGCTGGAGCTGGCGCGGCGGGGGGCCGACGTCACGGTCGTGGCGCGGCGCGAGCCCGAAATCCTCGCCGTGGCCCACGAGATCAGCACCCTGGGCCGTCGAGCCGAGGCCGTGCGCCAGGACGTGCAACAACTCGACGCGCTCGAGCCACTGGTGGAGCGGCTGTGGGCCGCGGCGCGGATCGACGCCCTGGTGTACGCGACCGGGTTGTGCGAGCCGGAGGCCCCGGGGGGCCACCCCGACCTGCGGGAGCGGGCGTTGGACGTCAACTACCGGGGTTACGTCACCTTCGCCGACTCGCTGGTACGACGCTGGGCAGGTGACCGGCGCGGCGGCGCCGTCGTCGCGATCGGCTCCGCCGGCGCGGGCTTCGTGCCCGGCCTGGAGAGCTACGCCGCGAGCAAGGCCGCCCTGATCCAGCACACCCGGAGCCTCGCCGTCTCCGGAGGCCGCCACCGCATCCGGGCCAACTGTGTGCAACCCGGCCTGATCTCCACCCCGATGGCCGACGCGTCGGCGCACGAAGGGTTCCAGGACGCGTGGCTCGCCCGGATTCCCCAGGGCAGGGCGGGTGTGCCGGGCGATGTGGCGCCGCTGGTGGCCTATCTGGCGTCGGACGCGTCCGCGTACGTGACGGGTGCCGTCCTGCATGTCGACGGCGGCCTCGCCCTGGGCGGACTGCCACCGCTGGCCGGGAACGGGGGCCTGGCATGAGCGCCGCTGGGCTCTCCGGAGTGGCGGTGGTGACCGGCGCCTCGTCGGGCATCGGAGCGGCCGTCGCCCGCGCGCTGGCCGACGCCGGGGCGCACGTCGTCCTGGTCGCACGGCGTATCGAGCCGCTGTCCCGGGTGGCCGAGGAGGTGCACGCCCGTGGCGGACGGGCGAGTGTCCTCGCCGCCGACCTGGCCGCCGAGGGCGAGCCGGAGCGAGTGGTCGCGCAGACCGTGGAACTGTTCGGTGCCCCCACGGCGCTGGTGCATTGCGCCGGCGTGGTGCGGCTCGCCCAGGTCCACGAACTCCCGCCCACGCACTGGGAGTTGATGATCCGCCTCAATCTCACTGTGCCGTATCTGCTCTGCCACGCGGCGCTGCCCTACATGCGCAAGAACGGCGGAGGGACGATCGTGCACATCGGCTCCTCCATCACCCGCGAGACGCTCAGCCACACCGCGGGCTACGCCGTCAGCAAGCAGGGCCTCAACGTGCTCAGCGAGCTGGTGGCACTGGAGAACCGGGACCACGGCGTGCGGGCCGTGGCGATCTGCCCGGGCTGGGTGCGTACGGAGCTGGCGGCCGATCCCGACGAACTGGGCGTGGGCGCAGAGGAGTTGCTTACCCCCGACGACGTGGCGGAGACCGT
This sequence comes from Streptomyces sp. NPDC050211, assembly GCF_040656035.1. Lineage (NCBI taxonomy): Bacteria > Bacillati > Actinomycetota > Actinomycetes > Kitasatosporales > Streptomycetaceae > Streptomyces > Streptomyces sp. NPDC050211. The sequence continues at coordinate 111,442 of NZ_JBFALC010000010.1, read as the reverse complement.
GCTGTGGGCGGTGACCCGGCCGCCACGGGTGAGCGTGGGCCCGGTGCTCCACGTGAGTCCGACGACCAGCCGGGCCGGCACCCGCGCGTCGATCACCCGGCTGACCGGGGACCGGGAGGGGTGAGCCATGTCCGCTCTCCAAGGCGGCGCCCGTCTTCCGGATCTCACGACGGCTCCGCTCAAAGGACTGAGGGTCGTCGATCTGGCACCACCGGGCGACACATCTCTGTGCGGGGTGCTGCTCGCAGGCCTCGGCGCTGAGATCGTACGCGTCGACCGGTTCGCGGACGCCGAGTCGGTGCTCGAACTCGCCGCCGGCGCCGACGCCTTGGTGGAGTCACCAGCCGACGCCCGGGGACCCGGCCCCGAACGGTGCCTGGCCCGCAATCCACGGCTCGTCTACGGACGTACGACCATGGCGCCCGGCCCGGACGAGCCGGCAGCCGCGCTGCACCTGGCGGTGGCCGTCCTGGCGGCACTCGCACAGGCGGCGCGCACCGGGGAGGGCGGGGTCGTCGACGACACCCTCGTGGGCTGCCCCTTCTACGCCGTCTATCGCACCGCCGACGGTCACCGGATGGCAGTCCGCGCCCTGGAAACGGACTGCTACCGGGAGCTCGTCCGTCTGCTGGGCGTCTGGGAGATGGTGCCCGATCACCGGGACCCCTCGGTCTGGGCGGAGCTGAGACGCCTCTTTACCGGCGTCTTTCGCACCCGGACGAGGCAGGAATGGTGTGAGGTGTTCGACGGCACCGATGCGTGCGTGAGCCCCGTCCCGCCCTTCGAATGAGGACGTTCCGGGGCTCACCCGCACGCGTTCACGCGGACAACGCCGACTGGTCGAGGAAAAGTTCCCTGCGGTTGCGGATTCCGACCTTGTGCAGAATATTGCTCACATGGTTTTTGACGGTCTGTCCGGCCAGGGTCAGCTCGCGCGCGATCTCGTCATTCGTATAGCGGCGCAGCAGGAGTGCGAGAATCTGTTCCTCCCGCTCGGTCAGTGGTGTGAGCGGAGAAATGCGGCGGCGGTCCGACTCCTGTCGCCGGCCCGTGTCGCCGAGGAGCCAGACACGCCGGCCGCACGCGGTCTGCCGGATCGCGTCGACCAGTTCGGTGACCGAGGCGCTCTTGTGGACGAAGCTGTCCGCGCCGGAGGTCAGGGCAGCGGCGACCTGGTCGGGCGAGCTGCTGCCGGAGAAGACCATGACCCGCGGCCGCAGCGGTAGTGACCTCGCGCGTCGGCACAGCGCCGCACCCTCGTGGGCGGCGCCGAGCTCCAGCTCTGTCACGACGATGCTGGGACGCTGACTCAGCAGCGCGGCGTAGGCCTGCTCCACGGTGGCCGCTGAACAGACAACGGGCATGCGGAGATGGGATTCGACCAGTGTGCTGAGTGCCAGACGCATGGAAGGGTGGCTGTCAACGATCATCACGCCCATGCTGGAATTCCCCTTAGGTGATGCGCGGTTATGGGGATCGTATCTCCGGGCTCGTCGATGGCAGATGGCCATCGAGCTTTCTCGGCTATGTGCGGACCATGACGCGAGGTCGCTGAATCACGAACCACTTTTCTGTTGCCGGTTGATTACGGTGCAGGCTGCACGCTTGTTATGGGACGACTCGAAGTCGGCCACAAATCACAAGGATTATTCATTCTGTGAGCTGACTCACGGTAAGCCCTGTTCAAGGACGCGCGACCCGTTTCTACGAAGGGTTTTCTGTCGGAAATCACCCCCAATGTCGGGCGCCGGAAACGGCCCGTTGCGGCGGCCCCTCGACGCCGGATTGTCCGGTTCCCGGCTATGACTTCGGCAAGTGCTCCGGATCGGACCACCCGGTACTCTGAAAGGCCGAAGTCGAGCGGATCTGCGGAGGCGTGGGGCATGGCGGACACCGTCGCCGATCTGCGCTCGGACACGCACACCGACTGGCGGACGTACGCCCCGCTGGAGCTGCCGCCGATCCTCGCGCACGCCCTCGACGCCTTCGTGGAGCGCGGCTATCACGCCACCACAGTCCGCGAACTGGCCCGCCGCGTGGGCGTCACCGTGCCCGCCCTGTACTACCACTACGCCAACAAGCAGGCGATCCTGGTCGAGTTGCTCTTCGGCTCACTCGACTCCGTGCTGGGGCGCTGCCGCACGGCCCTGGCGGAGGCGGGCGACGACCCGGTGGACCGCTTCTCGGCGCTCGTCGAGTGCGTCGTGTTGTACATGACCCACCGAGCACCGCTCGCCTTCCTCGACACGGAGATGCGCAGCCTGGAGCCCGACAACCGAGCACGCTACGTCGCTCTGCGGGACGAGCTGGAAGGGCTGCTCCGCGAGGCGGTGCGGGACGGGGTGGCGACAGGCGTGTTCACCACACCGGTGCCGGTGGACGCCGGCCGGGCGGTGCTGGCGATGTGCCAGGCGGTGGCCCAGTGGTACCGGCCCGACGGCCCGCTGACACCGGACCGGATCGCCGAGCGGTACGTGACGATCGCCCTGGATGCCGTGGGACACCGACCGTAGCGGGGGCCGCGTCCCGAGCCGGGGCGCGGCCCAACGGCGGGCACGGTCCGAGTGCTCGAGTACGACAGAGAGTGTGGCGGACTCAGCGACAACCGGCGACGAACTCGGCGCCGGCCGCAGAAGGTGCGCGGGGGGTGCGGTCACCCCGCGCTGCGGCCTCGGCCGCAGCGGGCACGTCACTTGGCGGGCAGGGCACTTGGTGGGCGCGCGCTCAGCGGGGTGCCATGCGGATGGCTCCGTCCAGGCGGATCGTCTCGCCGTTGAGCATCGGGTTGGCGACGATGTGGGCGACCAGGTCGGCGTACTCCTCGGGCTTTCCGAGACGGCTGGGGTGCGGCACCTGGCCGCCCAGCGAGTCCTGCGCCTCCTGGGAGAGGCCGGCCAGCAGGGGAGTGGCGAACAGGCCCGGCGCGACCGTGACGACGCGGATCAGATGCTGGGCCAGATCACGGGCGACGGGCAGCGTCATGCCGACGATTCCGCCCTTGGAGGCGGAGTACGCGGCCTGCCCGATCTGCCCGTCGAACGCGGCCACGGAAGCCGTGTTGGCGATGACGCCCCGCTCCTCGCCGACCGGTTCCGCCGTGGCGATCATGCGCGCGGCGGCCAGCCGGATGACGTTGAACGTCCCGATCAGATTGACCTCGACGGTGCGGCGGAACTCGGCGTAAGGGAACGGGCCTTGTTTGCCCACGATGCGGAAGACGTCGGTGCCGATGCCCGCGCAGTTGACGACCACGCGGAGCGTGCCGAGGCCGACGGCCGCGTGCAGGGCGGCGGTGATCTGGGCCTCGTCGGTGACGTCGGCCGGGGCGAAGACCGCACGGCCGTCGAGACCGGCGGCAACCGCCTTGCCGTCGGAGGACGGCAGGTCGACGACCACGACCCGGGCGCCGTCGGCCACCAACCGCCGTACGGTGGCCAGACCGAGGCCGGAAGCCCCGCCGGTGACGAGCGCTACATCGGTGCCGGTGAGGTGCATGGTGCCGTTCCCCTTTCCGAGCCGCTGCTCAGATTTCCGAGCCGCTTCTCAGGGCAGCTCGATGATCGTGGCGTTGGCCATGCCGCCGCCCTCGCACATGGTCTGCAGGCCGTAGCGGCCCCCGGTGGCCTCCAGATGGTTCACGAGAGTGGCCAGCAACCGGATGCCGGACGCGCCCAGCGGATGGCCGAGCGCGATGGCTCCGCCGCGCGGGTTGAGGCGTGCCGGGTCGGCGCCGAACTCCCGTCGCCACATCAGGGGGACGGGTGCGAAGGCCTCATTGACCTCATAGGCATCGATGTCGTCGAGCGACAGCCGGGCGCGGGCCAGGACCTTCTCCGTGGCCGGCAGGACACCGGTGAGCATCAGCAGGGGATCGCTTCCGACGACGGCGAAGGAGTGGAAGCGGGCGCGCGCCCGCAATCCCAGCCGGTCGGCTCGCTCCGCGCTCATGATGAGCGCGGCGGCCGCCCCGTCGGTCAGCGGCGAGGAATTGCCCGGCGTGACCGACCAGTTGATCTCCGGGAAGCGTCGGACGAGACTCGGGTCGGCAAAGGCGGGGCTCAGGTCGGCCAGGCCCTCGACGGTGGTCGATGGACGGACGGTCTCGTCCACCGTGTGGCCGCCGACAGGGACGATCTCGCCGTCGAAACCGCCGGCCGCCGCGGTGGCGGCGGCGCACCGGTGCGAGCGTGTCGCGAACTCGTCCAGTTCCCCGCGGCTCAATTTCCAGCGGGCCGCGACGAGTTCGGCGCTGACCCCCTGCTGGACCAGTCCGTTCGGATACCGCCGGGCGAGGGGAGCATGCGGATCCTTGCCCTGGGCGCTGCTGAACATCGGCACCCGGCTCATCGACTCCACACCGCAGGCGATGACGACGTCGTAGGCCCCGGCCAGTACGCCCTGCGCGGCGAAGTGCGCCGCCTGCTGGCCGGAGCCGCACTGCCGGTCGACCGTGGTGGCCGGCACGGACTCCGGGAAGCCGGCGGCCAGCAGCGCGGTCCGCCCGATGTTGAGGGCCTGTTCACCGGACTGTGAGACACAGCCGGTGATCACGTCGTCGACCAGGGCCGGGTCGAGTTCGTGGCGATCCAGCAGCTCCCGCAGGACGGTGGCGAGCAGCTCCGCGGGATGCAGGCCAGCCAGTGCCCCGCCGGGCTTGCCCTTTCCGGAGGCGGTGCGCGCCACATCGACGATGACGGCGTCGGTCATGGAACTCCCTTTCCGCGAGGGTCCCTTGAGGAGCGCTACGCGTTCTTGCGCGCGCTGCCGCCCTCCCCCGTACCTTAGCGAGCGATAAGTAAGGGAGCCAGGGTGAGGGAGAGGGCAGATGACGGACGATCATCAGAGCAGTGTGCTGACGGAGTTCACCGACGGCGTCGGCGTCGGCGTCGTCACGATCAACCGGCCTGCGGTCCGTAACGCGGTCGACCTGTACGTGGCCGTGCAACTGGCCCGGGCCATGGACGAGTTGGAGGCACGCGACGACGTTGTCGTGGGCATCCTCACCGGGGCGGGAAACACCTTCTGCGCGGGCATGGACCTCAAGGCGTTCGCTCGGGGCGAGCGCCCCTCGATACCCGGCCGTGGCTTCGCGGGGATCACCGAGCGACCGCCGGCCAAACCGCTCATCGCGGCGGTCGAGGGCTGGGCCCTGGCCGGCGGCTGCGAACTGGCACTGGCCGCCGACCTGATCGTGGCGGCACGGGGCGCTCAGTTCGGGCTGCCGGAGGTGAAGCGAGGCCTCGTGGCGGCGGCCGGCGGACTGCTCCGGCTGCCCCGCGTTCTGCCCTACCAACTCGCGATGGAACTCGCGCTCACCGGCGACCCGATCTCCGCCGAGACCGCCCACAGCCACGGCATGGTCACCCTGCTGACCGAGCCGGGCGGAGCCCTCGCCGGCGCCCGTGAACTGGCTGCCCGCATCACGGCCAACGGACCACTCGCGGTCCGTGCGGCCAAGCGCATGGTCTCGGCGTCCACCGGCTACACCGACGCCCGCGCCTACACCGAGCAGCAGGAAATCGCCGCCCCCGTTCTGGCCTCCACCGACGCACAGGAAGGCGCCCGGGCCTTCGCGGAGAAGCGTGCGCCGGTGTGGCGGGGGGAGTAGCCGATCGGCCCACCCTCAATCGCGCATGCTGATCTTGGTCGACCGTCATGTACTCGCGGCGCTGGATTCCCGGTGCCGGGCTGGGAATCGCCGTCGTCGATATCTTGCGGTTCGACGACGGGCTGATTGCGGAGGCGTGGGAGATCATCGAGGGCGTGTCCCAGGTGACCGTGAATCTGGCGTGGTGGGAATGCGCTGAGCACTGACGTCGCCGGTGGCCGTCAGCGGCCGGACGGTGCCAGATGTGCGCGCTCTCCCTGCGCGCCGAACAGGGCGAGAAGTTCCGCGGGCCGGTTGTCGGCGCTGCCGATCCAGTGCGGTGTGCGGGTGTCGAACTCCGCGGCCTCGCCGACACCGAGCCGGAACTCCCGCTCGCCGAGCACGAACCTGACGTGTCCGTCGAGGACGTAGAACCACTCGTATCCGTCATGGGTCTGCAGGTTCATCGTCGGTGCTCGGCCGGCGGGCGGATGGATCACCTTGTATGCCTGAATCCCGCCGGGCCGCGTGATCAGGGGCACCATCACCAGCCCGGATCGCCGTACGGGTCGCAGGTGGACGCGCGGATCGCCGGTGGGCGGCGCCGCGACGAGGTCATCGAGCGGGACACCGTGCGCCCGGGCCAGGGGCAGCAGCTGCTCCAGCGTGGGGCGGAGCTTGCCGTTCTCGAGACGGGACAAGGTGCTCGCCGTGAGGCCGGTTTCGTCTGCCAGCGTCGCCAGCGTGGCGCGACGCGCCCGGCGCAGGGCACGCAGACGCGGTCCGACCCCGGCCAGAACATCTCCCGTGGGGTTCTCCCGGTTCTCCATGGCCCGATGATGCGGTTCCGCAATTTTTCTTGCAAGCCCGAAAAGGCGGCGGGGATGCTGTCAGTACCTCACCGCTCCTCCAGCCGAAGCCCGGACGACCGCCCGAACCTCACCACGTCTCGCAGCAACGGAGTGACTTGATGCCAGGAAGCCGTACGCGGCGATCGCGGACTCGGACGAAGGACACCGGGCCTCCCTCGACCGGCGCCGACGAGAAGGCCACCCTGCGGGGTTTCCTCGACTATCTGCGGAGCGCGGTCGCGGACAAGGTCGCGGGCGTGCCGGAACCGCAGGTCCGAACGGGCGGAGTGCCCTCGGGTACCAGCCTTCTCGGGCTGCTCAAGCATCTGACGTTCGTCGAACGGTTCTACTTCCTCGGTGAGGATGTCGGCCACTGGCGTGCGACCCTGCGGCCGTCCGCGGAGGACACCATCGACGGCGTATTGGCCGACTACCGGGAGGCCGTCGAGCGGGCGAACCAGGTCATCGACGCCTGTCCGGACCTGGCTCTTCCCGCCCCGCGACCCCCGCGCCGGGGGCCGGGACCATCGATGCGATGGGTCCTGGTGCACATGATCGAAGAGACCGCCCGGCACGCCGGTCACGTCGACATCCTCCGCGAGCAGATCGACGGATCCACCGGCCGCTGACGCGATCACAGCAGACGAGGCGCCGGCCGGGCCGGAATTTTGTAGCGCCTGTCGATTTGCGGTGGGGCCGTTCGTAGCCAGGGTGAGAGGTGGGAAGTGCCTGCCCCTGACCAGGAGTGTCGCCATGACGCGTTATCTGTTGTCCGTCCACAGCGGCCCGGGCGAGGCATCGGCGCCGGCGCCGATGAGTGAGGAGGAGATGCGACAGTCTCACCTGCGGCTCGGTGCTCTGGAGAGGGAGATGGAGTCGGCCGGTGCCTGGGTGTTCTCCGGCCGCCTGCACGAGCCCGACACCGCCACCGTGGTGCGCGTCGCCGGTGATGACGTGCTGACCACCGACGGGCCCTTCGCGGAGTCGAAGGAGCATCTGGGCGGTTTCTACATCATCGAGGCCGCGGACCTCGACGCCGCGCTCGCCTGGGCGGCCAAGGTCACCGCCATCATCCAGGCACCCATCGAGGTCCGCCCGTTCGCGGGCTTCGCGGACAAGCCCCAGCCCGCACCGGGAGCCTGACCTTGCCGGCCATCGACCAGGCCATGGTCGGGCGGATCTTCCGCGACCAGTCCGGCCGGGTGGTGGCCACACTGATCCGCGTCTTCGGCGACATCGACCTCGCTGAAGACGCGGTCCAGGACGCGTTCGCCGCCGCACTGCGCAAGTGGCCGGCCGAGGGTCTGCCGCCGAACCCGGGCGGATGGATCACCACGACCGCACGCAACGCCGCCATCGACCGCCTGCGCCGCGCCGCGCGGGAGAGGGAACTGCTCGGCGAGGTCGCGGCACTCGCGCCCGCTCACGACGATCCCGGCTCGCCGACCGAGGAGGAACCCGTGCAGGACGACCGGCTGCGTCTCATCTTCACCTGCTGCCACCCGGCCCTGTCCACCGAGGCACAGGTCGCGCTCACGCTCCGGCTGCTCGGCGGCCTGTCGACCGCCGAGGTCGCCGACGCCTTCCTGGTGGCCGAGCCGACGATGGCGCAGCGTCTCGTACGGGCCAAGCGCAAGATCAAGGCAGCTCGCATTCCCTACCGGGTGCCGCAGGAACACCAACTGCCCGACCGGCTGCGCCCCGTGCTGGCCGTCGTCTACCTCGTCTACAACGCCGGGTCGGCCGAACCGGCCGGCCCGGCCCGGCGGGGCCTGTGCGCGGAGGCGATCCGACTGGCCCGTCTGCTGGCCGACCTCATGCCGGACGAACCGGAAGTGGCCGGTCTGCTGGCCCTGTTGCTGCTGACCGAGTCCCGGCGCCCGTCCCGCACCGGGCCCAACGGCTCCCTCGTCGTGCTCGGCGAGCAGGACCGCAGCCGCTGGGACCGGTCCCTGATCGAGGAGGGCCAGGCCATAGTCCGAGAATGCCTACGCCGCAACCAACCCGGCGCCTATCAGCTCCAGGCCGCCATCAACGCCGTCCACGCCTCCGCCCCGACCGCGGCGCAGACCGACTGGCCGCAGATCGCCGCCCTGTACGACCAGTTGCTCGCCCTCGCGCCCACACCCGTCGTGGCGCTCAACCGCGCCGTCGCCATCGGTGAGGTGCGCGGCCCCGCCGCCGCCCTGGCCCTCGTCGATGAGCTGCACCTGGACACGTACTACGCCTTCCACGCCACCCGAGCGGATCTACTGAGCCGACTGGGCCGTGACGAAGAGGCAGGGGCCGCCTACGAGCGAGCAGCCGCGCTGGCGCCGACGGATGCCGAGCGGAACTTCCTCAGGCAGGGCGGCCGGACCGGACGCTGAACGCACCGTCGGCCACGTTCCTGGCGGGTGGCCCTGGCACCTGTCGAATCCCTGTCATCCCCCGAGGCACTGTTGCCCGTGACTGTCGCTCGTCACTAGCGTGCTCATTGAGATTTCAACGGGAAATCCGAGGGAAGGGCCTGTCATGCCCATGCCTGAATGCACGGATGTGTCGCCGCCGGCCGGCAAGGCGACTGCCCCAGGAACCGCTCTCTCTGCTCGCTGATCAGGCCGTACCTGTCCGCAGGCTGACCCACCGCGCGCCGTGCCTGCCCGCAGGAACGTGTCTGTGGAAGCTCGCCGCACCACAGGAACACGCCTTCCCTTGTGCACCCCCCACCAGCCTGCGGGCATGTCCTCGCCCGCAGCCGAAGGAGATTCCCCATGCACAGTGAGCCTCTTGACTACCTCGTTGTCGGCGGCGGCCCCGCCGGGCTCCAGATCGGCCAGTTACTCCAGGCCGGAGGGCACGGCTATCGGATCCTGGAAGCCGGCAGTGCTCCCGGCACCTTCTTCCGTACCTTCCCGCGTCACCGCAAGCTGATCTCCATCAACAAGGTGTACAACGGCACCGACGATCCCGAACTGAACCTCCGGATGGACTGGAACTCGCTCCTGTCCCCGGACCCGGAGTTGCTGTTCACCCGCTACAGCAAGCGCTACTTCCCGCACGCCGACGACCTGGTGCGCTACCTGGCCGACTTCGCCGAGGCGTTCAAGCTGGACATCGCGTACGACACCCGGGCGGAGCGGATCCGGCGCGGCGCCGACGGCGGATTCACCGTCATCGATCAGCACGGCCAGGAGCATCACGGTCGCCGACTGGTCATGGCCACGGGGCTGACCCGGCCCAACACCCCGGACATCCCCGGCATCGAGACCGCCGACGACTACTCGGTCGTATCCGTGGATCCCCAGGACTTCACCGACCAGCGCGTCCTGATCCTCGGCAAGGGAAACTCCGCCCTGGAGACCGCGGACAACCTCGTAGAGACCGCGGCGGTGATCCATGTCGCCGGGCCGCACTCCATCCGGATGGCCTGGAACAGTCACTACGTCGGGCACCTGCGCGCGGTGAACAACAACTTCCTCGACACCTACCAACTCAAGTCGCAGAACGCCTTGTTGGATGGCCATGTCCTGTCGATCGAGAAGGACCAGGACGCATACCGGGTCCGGTTCAGCTTCTCCCGTGCCGACGAGGTCGTGAAGGAGCTGCGCTACGACCGGGTCATCGTGTGCACCGGCTTCCGTTTCGACGCCTCGCTCTTCGACCCGGACTGCCGGCCGGAACTGGTCATCGACGACCGGTTCGCCGCCCTCTCCCCGGCGTACGAGTCGGTGAACGTACCCGGCCTGTACTTCGCGGGCACCCTGATGCAGCAGCGTGACTTCAAGAAGTCCACCGGTGGTTTCATCCATGGTTTCCGGTACGCCGTACGGGCCATGAGCCGCATCCTCGACGAGCGGCACCATGACCGGCCCTGGCCGCACCAGCCGCTGGACGCGTCCCCGTCCGCGCTGGCGGACGCCGTGGTGGACCGGGTCAACCGCAGCTCGGCGCTGTGGCAGCAGTTCGCCGTGATCGGCGATCTGGTCGTCACCGCACCCGGCGAACCGGCCCGCTATCACGAGGAAGTGCCGGTCGCGTACGCCCACGAGAGCCAACTCACCGACACCGGCGACTACTTCACCATCACCCTGGAGTACGGGCCCGACCACGACAAGGTCGACCCGTTCGACATCACGGTGCGCCGCACCGCACAGAACTCGGTCGACGACGCCTTCGACGCCGCCTATCTGCATCCGGTGATCCGTCACTTCCGGGGCGGTGAACTGCTCGGCACGCATCACATGGCCGAGAACCTGGAGAACGAGTGGGACCACCCGGAGGTCCACCACGCCCCGCTCGCCGAGTTCTTCGCTCGCGAGCTGGACCGCCGGCCGAGCCCAGCCGGGCGGTGAACGGCGTGCGGTTCACCGTCCACGACTTCGAGACCGCGGCGCGCGCCGAACTGGACCCCGTATACGCCGACTTCATCGCCGGCGGAGCACGCGACGAGATCACCGTACGGGCCAACGAGGCGGCGTTCGGACGCCTGCAGCTGCTGCCCCGGGTGCTGCGGGGGAGTGCCGAACGGGAGCTGGACATCGACCTGCTCGGCAGCCGGGCGAGCCTGCCGATCCTGCTGTCCCCGACCGCCTTCCACAAACTGGTCGATCCGGCAGGGGAGTTGGCCACCGCGCGTGCCGCGGCCGCCGTCGGCGCCATCATGATCGTCTCCATGGCGTCCACGGTGGCCGTGGGCGAGATCGCCGACGCGGTCCGCACGACCGGCGACGACGTACCTCTGTGGCTTCAGCTCTACATCCAGCCCGATCTGGAGATCACCGAGGCGCTGGTACGGCGGGCCACCGACGCCGGGTGCACCGCCCTCGTCGTCACCGTGGACTCCCCGGTACTGGGCGCGGGCGAACGCAACCGGCGCAACGGCTTTCACGATCTGCCGCCCGGACTGCGCTGCGAGAACCTGGTGGACCTGCGGGACGGTGAGAGCGGGCACGTACGGCAGATCGCCATGTCCCCGGAGCTGAACTGGGAGCACATCACCTGGCTGCGGAGCGTCACGGACCTGCCGATCCTGCTCAAGGGCGTGCTGCACCCCGAGGACGCCCGGCTCGCGGTCCGGCACGGCGTCGACGGCCTGCTGCTGTCCAACCACGGCGGGCGCCAACTCGACACCGTACCGGCCACGTTGGAGCTGCTGCCCGAGTTCGTCGCCGCGGTGGCGGGCCGCATCCCGATCGTGCTGGACGGGGGAGTCCGGCGCGGAACCGACGTGGTCAAGGCACTGGCGCTCGGCGCGTGTGCCGTGGGCATCGGCCGGCCCGTGATGTGGGCACTGGCCGAGGGCGGCGAGAAGGGCGTACGACGGCTGCTGGAGCTGCTGCGCGAGGAACTCGACGACACCATGGCCCTGTGCGGTGCGTCGGGGATAGCTGACCTGACGCCCGATCTGGTGCGCGTGCCGACCTGGGGGCCCGCGCCGGGACCGGCCGTGGCCGCGGGGGCGGACACTCGATTCGGCGGGGTGGTCGCGTGAGTCCCACCGAATGGCTGATCACCGGCGCGGCCCTGGCCCTGCTGGCCACTCTGCCGTACTGGCTGCCCAGGACCGTGATCGCACTGCGCGTGCGCATCTTCGCCTGGGTCGGCGGCGAAGAGGGCATCCGGGCGCCGGGCCGCGAGGTGCCCGCCGAGGAGTTCAAGAAGGTGTACGGGCATCCGGCGGCCAACGGCCGCAGCCGGGGCGCCGCCCTGTCCGACCTGTTCTGGTACTGGCTGTCGCCCGGCCCGGAGGTGCACCAGGAGCATCTGGAACCCGGCCCGCGCTACGACGACGTGGCCAGAACCACGCGGCAGATCCTGGCCGGGCTCTCCCGGGAACAGTGGAGCGAGCTGGTCGGCCGCTGCACCCGCCGCGTGCTCGACGAACTCCCCGCCCAGGCACAGCTGCACCACGTCAGGCTCCGCGACCTGATGATGCCCGTCTGGGCCGAGGTCTACTACGAGGTGGTCTTCCGCGAACCCTGCCCGCGCCCCGTCCGGGACCTCATCACCGGCAACGCGGACGACGTGGTCAGCGCCCTGAAGTGCACCAGCCTCCGGCACATGGACCGGCGGGCCCGGCTCACGCAGTACCTGCGGGAGCGGCTCGCGCACGACCCTCGGCCCGTGCCGCTGCCCTCCACGCTGTCCGAGCGAGAGCGGGCGTACTACCTGCAGGGCACGTTCTTCAACACGGCCGTGGTGCAGATGTCGGAGGCGATGGCCCACCTGCTGCTGGCCCTTGCCACGCACCGGACGGTTCAGGAACGCGTGCTGGCCGGCGAGGAGGACCCGGACTTCCTGGACCGGGTCATCAACGAGACGCTCCAGCACTTCCCGCTCTTCGGCGTGGCCCACCGGATCACCTCCGGTGACATCCCCAGGGACGGCCGGGCCCCCATCCCGGCCGGTTCGGTCCTGCTGTTCAACTACCCGGAGTACCAGGGGTCCGGCGGGGACGTGTTCGACCCCGACCGCTGGCTGAATCCGGACACCAAGCCGTCCGCCTTCATCCCCTTCGGAGTCACCGCCAACCGCCCCTGCCCGGCGCGCGGCTTCGCCGTCCTCACCATGCGGGTCGCGGCCGAGGAGACCCTGCGGCGGTTCCGGCTGGACTCCTCGGTGGAGCACACCCGTTCGCTGCCCAGCCGCGGTCCCTGCCTGCTCGTCCCACGCGCCGGTGCTGAGGCGACGTGGAGCCCGGCTCGTCCACGGACCCGGCTCGCGGCGATGCGGCTGGCCGATCGCTGGGAGGGGGTCGGGCGCAGCCTCGTCCAACTCGTCCTCGGCACCTACATGGTGTGGGATGCCCGCCGCCAAGGCCTGTGCCGGAACTACTTCGCCGCCTCGTCCGGCGGCCCCGCCGCCTCCGTCGGCGTCGGACATTGAGAGGGAACGAGACCATGACTCCAGTGGAGCTCGCTCCCGCCTTCTTCCTCGCCGTGGTCGTCATCCTGCTGACATGCCGCCTGGTCGTCCTCGTCGCGGGCCGCTTCGGACAGCCGCCCGTGGTCGGCGAGATGATCGCCGGCGTGCTGCTCGGCCCTTCGCTGTTCGGACTTCTCGCCCCCGATCTGTCCGCCGAGGTCTTCCCGCCGGAGCTGAAGCCGGTGCTGTATGTGGCCGGCCAGATCGGTCTGGTGACCCTGATGTTCGCCGCCGGGTACGAGTTCCGGGCGCACGCCGGGCGCGGTCTGGCCGGCACCGCCGTCGCGGTCTCCTCGGCCGGGGTGGCGATCCCGCTGGCGCTGGGCGTGGGGCTGACCTTCGCGGCTCACGGCCACGTCGGCATCTTCGTCGACGGTGTCTCCGTCTGGGTGACGGCGGCCTTCGTCGGCGTCGCCCTGGCCATCACCGCCTTCCCGATGCTGGCCCGGATCATCACCGAACGGGGCCTGGCAGGCTCCCGGTTCGGCTCCCTGGCCCTGGCGTCCGGGGCGACCGACGACGCCGTCGCGTGGATTCTGCTCGCGGGGGTGCTGAGCGTGGCCTCCGGTGAGGTGGAGCCCATCCTGACGGCGGTCGGCGGCTCCCTGCTCTTCGTGGCGGTCCTCTTCCTGGTCGGGCGCCGCCTGCTGGCGTGGATCGTGAACCGGGCGGGTCTCGGCGACGACACCCGGCTGCTCTTCACCGTCGCCGTGCTGTTCTGCGCCGCCTGGTTCACCGACATCATCGACCTGTACGCCGTCTTCGGGGCGTTCTGCGTCGGGATGGCCATGCCGCGCGGCGAGGCATCCGAACGGCTGGTGCGGACCACCCAGTCCGTGACCCAGGTCGTGTTCGTGCCGATGTTCTTCACCTACTCCGGCCTGAACACCCAGTTCGACGCGTTCGCCGACCCGGCCGTGATGGCATTCGGGGCGGCCGCCGTCGTCCTGGCCGTGGTCGGCAAGTTCGGCGGCTGCTGGGCCGCCGCCCGGATGCGCGGCGAACCCGGCCCGGTGGCCGTCCGGGTCGGCGCCCTGATGAACGCCCGCGGCCTGATGCAACTGATCGCGCTCAACATCGGACTGGCGGCCGGCATCGTCAGCCAGGAACTGTTCGCCGCGCTGGTCCTCGTGGCCCTGGTTACCACGGTCATGACGGTTCCGGTACTGAGCTGGCTGGACCGCCGGGACGCCAGAATGCGGCCCGGTGAGGCGGCACCCCAGGAGGAGAAGGCGGCGGTGACATGGAGCTGAGCGGGGCGCAGGCGCTGGTGGGCCAGTTGGAGCGGGACGGCGTCCGGCATGTCTTCGGCGTGCCGGGCGTCCAGCTCGACCACGTCCTGGACGCCCTGGCCCGCGCCCGGGTGGCCGGAGGGCCGATCGAGTACATCGCCGCCCGGCACGAGCAGGGCGCGGCCCACATGGCGGAGGCATACGCACGGACCACCGGGCGCCCCGGCGTCTGCCTGGTCGTCCCCGGCCCCGGCGTCCTCAACGCCCTGACCGCGGTGGCCACCGGGTATGCGTGCTCGTCGCCGATGCTGTGCGTGGCGGCGGACATTCCTTCGGGGCTGGCCGGCCGGGGACTGGGCATGCTGCACGAACTCCCCGACCAGGACGGCCTCTTGGCCTCGGTCACCAAATGGTCGGCGCGGGCCGACGCCCCGGCCCGGATCCCCGGACTCGTACGAGAGGCGATACGACAGTCACGGTCCGGCCGCCCGAGGCCGGTGGCCCTGACCATCCCGGCGGATGTGCTGACCGCGCGAGCGGAGATGGAAGGGGAGCGTGCGGGGCCGGGACCGCACGACGGCAGACCGGGCACATCCGACACGTCCGGCGTGGCAGCGACATCCACGGAATCGGAGCAGGACGTCGTCGCGCAGATCACCGCCGTACTGCGGACCGTGCGCCGCCCCTTGATCTACGCGGGCGGCGGCGTGCTCGCCTCCGGGGCCGGCGCCGCCCTGACCGCCCTGGCGGAGGAGCTGTCCGCCCCGGTCGTCATGAGCCGCAACGCGGGCGGCGCCGTCCCGGCCCACCACCGGCTTGCCTTCTCCAGCCTCGCCGCACCCCGGCTGCTGCCCACCGCCGACGCCGTACTGGTCGTGGGCAGCCGCTTCATGACCCCGCGCGGCACGGCCGTCCCGACCCACCCCGAAGCGACCGTCGCCCTGGTCAACGCGGACCCCGCCGACCTGGGCCCGCCCCGCCACGCCGACCTCACCCTGTGCGCCGACGCCCGGACGGTGTTGGAGGACCTGAGAGCCGCACTGCCCGGTACCTCGGCACGACCTTCAGGGCCGGAACCCGGATGGCCACCCGGCGAGTTGGCCGACGTACGCGCCTGGTGCGCGCGGAAGGTCGAGAGCGTCGAACCACAATGGTCGTACGTCCGCGCCCTGCGCGAGGCGATCCCGGACGACGGCTTCCTGGTCAACGAGCTGACCCAGGTGGGCTACCTGGCCGCCGTCGGCTACCCCGTCCACCACCCCGGAACCTTCCTCACCCCCGGCTACCAGGGCACCCTGGGCTACGGCTACCCGTCGGCCCTCGGGGTGAAGGTGGGCAACCCGGACCGGGCCGTCGTCTCCATCAACGGCGACGGCGGATTCTGCTGGAACATGCAGGAACTGGCGACCGCCCGCGCATACGGCATCGGCGTGACCGCGGTGGTCTTCAACGACAACGCCTACGGCAACATCCGGCGCATCCAGGCGGACGAGTTCGAGGGCCGCTTCATCGGCAGCGACCTGACCAGCCCCGACTTCGTGCGCCTCGCCGAGTCGTTCTCGGTCCCCGCCGTCCGGGCCGAAACCCCGGCACGGCTCGCCGGGGCTCTCAAGGACTGCCTCAGCGAACCAGGACCCTCACTCATCGAGGTACCGGTGACCGAGATGCCCAGCGTGTGGCCACTGCTGCTCGGCGGCTCACCGGGTTCGGTCCGTGACTGAGCCCCCGGGGCGGTCATCAGCCCACCTCCACTGAACACGGGCCGGTCACTCGATGTCGAAGAGCGGCCCAGTGAGGGCGAGGACCAGCTCGCCGCCGGCGAGCACACCGACGTGCCGGTCAGCCTGCCGAGATGCGGTCGCCCTGCTCCCGCCGGCTCACCCGGTGAGCTCGCAGGCGGCGGACGGCCACTGCCGCGAGAAGCAGAACGCCGAGAAGTACGGCCATCACGCCGGGGCCGGTGGCGTCCAGGAACTCGGCGACGGAGCGCTGGACGGCGCCCGCCGTGTCGATGACCGGGTCGGTGGTGGCGGGGTCGCGCTGGACGCGGACTTCGTACCAGCCGTAGTACGCGACATACGCGCCGACGAGGAGGAGCAGGCCCCCGCCGAGGCGGGGTGCGAGGGCGCCGAGGTGGCGCAGCCGGGTGACGGCTGTGGCGCGGGTGAGGGCGACGGTCAGGGAGGCGGCGCCGACGATCAGGCCCATCCCGGCGGCGTACGCGATGAACAGCGCGATGCCCTCGCCGGTGGAGCCACTGCGGAAGGCGGAGACGACGATGGCGAGGAACGGGGCGATGGTGCAGCCGAGGGAGGCGGTGGCGTACGCCATGCCGAACAGCGCCATGGAGGGGAGGGAGCGGGTGAGGGTGGGGGCACGACGGAGTTTCGGGGCGAGGCTGGGTAGCTGGCGGTCGGCAAGCAGCCAGCCTCCTGCGGCGGCGATGAGAGCACCGAAGATGATGGTGAACCAGGGCAGGTGCTGCTGGAGCTGACCGGCGACGGGCTGGATGGCGAGGCCGAAGACGCCGAAGAGCGCGGCGAATCCGATCGTCATGGCGGCGGTGGCGGTCAGGGCGCGTCCGACGGCGACGGTACGGCTGGGCGTGTCGTCGCCGAGGACCAGCAGGGACAAGTAGGCGGGCAGGAGGGCGAAGCCGCACGGGTTGACCGCGGCGAGCATCCCGGCGCCGAGCGCGAGGGCGAGAGGCAGATCCGTCATGGCGGGTTCAGCCGGTGAGGGAGGCGACCTTCTCGGCCAGCCCCTCGCCGCCGGCCAGGACACCCTCGTAGACGGTGGCGCCGTCCTTGTCGAGGATCACGTAGATGCTCTGCTGGGTGATCTCGAACCGCTTCCACACGTCCCCGGCCTCGTCGGAGAGTTGGGGGAAGGAGCCGGTCCCGGTCTCGGAGACGAAGTCGCGCATGGCGGCGTTCTTGTCGAGGCCGGCGACGCCGACGACGTTGGCCTTGCCTGCGTAGTCGGCGGCGACCTTGGCGGTCTCGGCCGCCTGGCCGCGGCAGGTGGGGCACCAGGGTGCCCAGAACCACAGCACGGTCGGCTTGCCCGCGAGAGTCTTCGCGTCGAACGGCTTGCCGTCCACCGTGGTGGCGGTGAAGTTCAGCGCCTCGGGCACCTTGGCCCCGGCCGCCTCGGTGCCGCTCCCGTCGGAGTCGGCGGGCGCCTGGGTGTTCGCAGCCTTGGAGGGGGAGACCTCCGCATCACCCGCGGACTCGGAGCCACAGCCGGTGAGGGTGAGCAGTGCGGCGGCAAGGGCGGCTGGGAGGAGGGTGCGGGCATGCATGAATGGACTCCTGCTGTCGGTGGGGACGCGCTGTGAGCGTAGGACCAGGGAAGCGAGCGGGCAGCAGGTGGCGGCCTTACGGTTTGATGACGTCAGCCCGCCGCGTCCTTGAGGCGATCGGTGTCGACGACGGTGATACGGCCCCGGGCGAGACGGATGAGGCCCCGGTCGGCGTAGTCGCGCAACACCTTGGTGCACGTCTCGCGGGATGTGCCGGCGAGCGCGGCGAGTTGGTCGTGGGTGAGGGCGACCTGGGGGTGGCGTCCGACGGGACGTAGCGGACCGGCCGGGGGCTGGGCGGTGGTCAGGGTGGTGAGCGTGGTGGCGATGCGTTGGGCGACGGTCTTGAAGACGCTGTCGGACAGGCGTTGTTCGAGGTCGGCGAGGCGGCGGCCGAGGATCGCGGTGATGCGGGCGGCGATTCGGGCGTCCGAGAGCAGGAACCTGTGGACGTCGGCGCGGCTCATCACACAGACGGTGACGTCGTCGAGGGCCTCGGCGTAGTTGTCGTACATGTGCTGCCCGAGCAGAACCATCTCACCGAAGATGGTGCCCGGCGTGATGATCGCCGTGGTGAGGGCGCGGCCGTCCGCGGAGACCCGGAAGATGCGCACTCGGCCGCGTTTGAGGATGAACAGCACCTCGGACGGCTGGGACGGCGCGTGCAGAATCTCCCCGGCGCTGTACGTCTTCATCGGCGCCGCTCGGGCGATGGCTTCCATCTCCGGCTCGGACAGGTCGCAGAAGATGTCGACCTCGGACAGGCACCAGGTCCGCTCGTCGGCGTCGGCGTCCGCTGCGGCGTCGGTCATGGTGTGCGTCTCCTCGCGTCGTCCCGGGGCCCAGGGCGGGGGCGCGGCACCCCATGCCGGGCCGGCCAGCGCCTCGGCGCCGTCGGCCAGACAGTAGGGCACCGCACCTGCCTCGGCTGCCATGCGGCGCGGCGTGGCCCTCGGTCGAGGGCTGCCGGGGTCGGGTATGGACGCGGGCGGTACGGGGCTCATCCTCGGGCCGAGCCGCTGTTCTCGTTCATTGTCCGAGCGACGACGGCGTACGTCACTCCGGCCAGCAGCCCGAAGACGAGGTGGGCGCCGAGGCTGGAGGACGTGACGTCGTTCCACTCGAAGACGGGCATGCCCATGTTCGCGGGCATGATCCACAGAGCCCCGACGACCCACCACGCCGCGCCGTAGGCCAGGCCGAGGACGAGGGCGGATACGAGGCGCTCGGCGAACCGGCCCAGCAGCGCGCCGAAGGTGACGCCGGCGAAGAGCGCGATGCCCAGGTGGATCAGCCAGCCGGCGACGGCGTTGGTGGAGCCGAGGAGCCCGGCGACCATGGTGATCATCGCGGTGTCCATCATCGGCCGGGACACCGACATCCAGATGCCCATCCCGACGCCTCCGACCAGTCCGGCCGCGGCCCCCCACACCGCGTGGACCGGGATGACGGCCGTGCCCGGGGATACCCGCAGGGTGGTTGTCATGATGAGTGCCCCTCTCACATGCGGTGATGTCTCCTGTGGGTTCGACGCTATGACTCGTGCAGGGTGCAGGTATGTGAGGGCGCTTACGTACGCAGGGGTAGACGGCAGGGGCGTCAGGGGGATTTCACCGCGGTCAGCAGGGCGTAGCCGAGCGTGCCGTCGGCAACGGCAGCACGAGCTGCTCTGAGCACGTTCGGGGCCGCCGTGAGGTCCACGCCGGCGTCGCTGAGGCGGGTCGGGGCGGTGATCCGCAGCAGGTTCAGGCGTGCCTCGATCTGGTCGATCATGCGCAGCATGGCCTGGTCGTGGCGCTCGGTGGCCGTGACGTGCAGGCCGGCTCGGGCCAGGATCTGTGCGTATGCGTCCAGGGGGCGGGCGTCGGCCACGCAGGCGATGCGGGCGCCGAGGCCGAGCAGTTCGGGCGGCAGCCGGTCCGGGTCGGTGGTGACGTCGGTGATGCCGACGCGCCCGCCGGGCCTCAGCACGCGGGCGAACTCGGCGGCTGCCCGGGCTTTGTCGGGGAAGGTGCACAGTGCGCATTCGCACACCACCGCATCGAACATCCCGTCGTCGTACGGCAGGCGCTCGGCATCGCCGGTGGTGAACACGGCCCGCCCGGCGAGGCCGGCGGCGTCGGCGGCACCTTGTGCCAGGGCGGTGTTGGCGGGCGCGTAGTCGATGCCGTCCACTCGTACTCGGTGGACGTCGGCGAGCAGCAGTGCGGTGGTGCCCCGGCCGGAGGCTACGTCCAGCACGCGCATGTCCGGGGTGAGAGTGAGCGCGCCGGCCAGGCGGCGGGTGAGGGCGGTGCCGCCGGGGTGGTAGGAGTCGCCGAGCAGCAGGGCGACGATGTCCCTGGAGTAGGCGTCTGCGCAGCAGGACTTGATGTCGTCGTGATTCACGGCCGGTGCTCCGGGGACTTCGTGGTCTTCGAGCCGTAGGGGGTGTCGGTGAGCCGGTCTGCGAGGGGCAGCGCGTTGGGTGCCACGTCGGCGACGGGGACACCGGACATCTGGGCGCGGATCTGTTCGCGGTAGCCGACGGAGTTGTACGCGCAGAACGGGATGAGCCGCCCGTCCGGGGTGATCTCCTCGACGCAGCACTTCATCAGTTGCTTGACGTTCAGGGTGTAGGGGTCCTGGAAGTCCTGGACCACGATCATGAACGCCTTGTCGTTGAGGTCCTTGACGGCCTCGGGCAGGTCGATGCCGCAGGTGTCCGCGCAGTCCAGGGCCTCGGCGGTCGCCCGGAGCTTGTCCTCGGTCGTGGCCGTGCCCATGAACGCGGAGGCCGACCACAGCTTCTCCAGGGCCTCGCGGATGCCGTCGTCGGGCATGACCCGGTTGGTGACGTAGTCGAGGTAGTCCTCGACGTTCAGCAGCCGCGGGATGGGGACCACGATGCGGTCGCCCGGCACGCCGTCCACCAGCAGGTAGGTGATCGAGCGGCAGGTGGGGAAGCAGCACGGCACGGGGAAGAAGTCGCCCTTGGCGAACCAGTCGGGAAGTTGCTCGCCGATCAGGCGGATCACATCGGGGTTGGTGAGACGGTTCAGCGGGTCGAAGGGGACGTGCCGGCCGGAGTGGGTGACCGGCTGGAAGGCCACCGAGCGGACGGCCGGGTGGTCGACGCCGTACTCGATGATGGCGCCCAACTCGTGTTCGTTCAGCCCGTGTTCGACCGCGGCGACCAGGGTGACGGTGAGGCCGGCCTCGGCGCAGTTGTCCAGGGCCCGCTGTTTGAACGTACGCAGGTCCCGGCCCCGGATCTCCAGGTGGGTGCGCTCGTCGAAGCCGTCGAACTGGAGGTAGACGTTCACCGACCTGCCGGGCGTCTGGTTGCGCTTGCCGAGTTCGGCGACGAAGGTCGTGTCGGTGGCGAGGCGGATGCCGTTGGTGTTGAGGGTGACGTTGCGGATGGGGCGGTCCTGGGCGAGATCGATGAAGTCCAGGATGTGTTTGTGGATGGTGGGTTCCCCGCCGGAGAACATCACCACCTCCGCCTCACCCTCCGAGGCGACGAACGTGTCCAGCATGCGCGCGCATTGCTCGTGGGTGATGGAGTAACCGTCCGGCTGGTGACCGGAGTCGGCGAAGCAGATCGGGCAGTCCAGGTTGCAGCCGGTGTTGACCTCGATGATGCCCAGGCAGGCGTGCTGCTTGTGCTCCGGGCACAGCCCGCAATCGCTGGGGCAGCCGTCGCGCACCTCGGTCTGGAAGGTCAGCGGAATCGTGCCGGGCTTGTTGAAGCGGGACGAGGACAGGTACTCCTCCGCATCCCCGTAGACCAGCGCCTCGAACTCGCCGTGCTCACGGCAGCGCTTACGCAGGTAGACCTTGTTCTCACGAACGTTGACCTGGGCGTCGACGGGCGTCTTGCACATCGGGCAGATCGACTTGGTGAACTCCACGAACACCTCGTCGCGGTCCACCTTGCGCCTCGGCGCGGGGGCTTGGGTCATCCTGGGCTCCTTCACCTGCGGTTGCGGCCGGGCTCCCGCGCCGGCCTGGGCAGTTCGAGGGGACACGGTCGGGCACCAGTCCTCGGGCCGGGCGCCGTGACGGCGCCGGACCCGCCACCACGCCCCCCGACGAGGGTGATCACGGGATACGGACATGACGGCTCGCCCCCACTCCACCGGCAGGTTCCCGGGCGGAGGCCCTGCGGGCGGCGCGCAGCAGCAGTCCGGCGTACAACAGCGTCAGGGCATCCTGGAGCAGCACGAACCAGCTCAGCGACTGCGTCAAGTAGACCCCGAAGCAACCGCAGTTGGACACCGTCAGCCCACGTGCGTACGCCTGGACGGCCAGCAGCGACCACACCACCGACACCGCCGTGTACACCCACACCGGGGCGAGAGCCTTCGACCGCGGGCGAGCCAGGAACCAGACCCCGCACACCAGCTCGCCCGCGATCAGTGCCACGGCCAGAGCGGCCGCCGCGACACCGGCCACCAGCCCGTACGCCCCCAGAATCTCGGGCATGCGGCCGAAGGAGGCGAGCTGGCCGACCGCCATCGCGGCATACACCGCACCGAGCACCATCCGCAGCACCATGACCTGAACGCTAGGCCGGGAAAGGGCCCAAGAACTGTAAGCGCGCTCACCGAACCAGCACCTTGATCGGGGAAGTCGTCGCCCTGCTCGTGGACGGAGGCGTCGTCGGCTCGCAGGCTGTCTCGGACCGTCCGTCGGATTCGGTACCAGCCGTGCAGCCAGGGCAGGACCCGTTGCTGGAGGCTCTGGCCGGTGCTGCCGTATCCGGCGGGTCCACTGATCGCGGTGCCGAGGAGCTGGGGTCACTCGGAGCCGCTCTGCGGGCAGGCCAACCGGCAGTCACCGGCCCGGTCTCGCGTGGGCGGAGGCTGCCGGGCGCTCCCGTCTTCGACCGCGGCCTCTGTCAGCGGGCGGTCGGAGTGCTCCTGCCGGGAGCGGGTGATCGTTCCGCCGGTGAACGGGCGAAGGCCGAGGGCTCAAGGCAGGGCCGCGCGCCGCTCCGCCTCCTGCCGGACCGTGGCCAGGGACGCGGCCACGGTTGCCTCCCACCGCGAGGCGACCTGAGCGCCCCACCACTGCCCGGCCCGCCACAAGTCGGTGGCGAGTTCGCCCTCGTACACCAGCCGCGTGCCCCCTTCGTGGTCCCGCAGCGTGAAGGACTCCGTGACGGCGGGCACGGGGCCGCGCACCAGGCGGAAGTCGACCCGCTCCGGCCGGGTGAACCGCACTGTCTCCACCGTCGTCGCTGTCAGACGCCCGCCTGCCACCGGGGTGTGATGGGCGGCGAGCACCATGTCGGATCCCCGCTCCACCACCTGCACCTTCTCCCGCATCGCCCGGGTCGCCCGCCCAAGATAGGGCTGAGCGATCACTTCAAATACCGTCTCGCGTGGTGCTGCGATGTCGACGGTCTGTGGCCCGAGTGGGCGAGTCCGCCGCCCCATCCCCAGATCGAGCGGCAGGGCGCCCGTGACGAGACCCAGATACCCGGCCACCACCGCACCCCCGCCCGCCACCGCCACGACCGCCAGCCGCCCGAACCCGGCCATGCAGAGCTCCTTCCGCTCCTTCAACAGCAGAACGCTACGGCCGACGCGTTCTGGTGATCCGTAAGCGCGCTCACGTTCAGGCGTCGGCCTGGTCGCCTACCGTGAATGCAAGGCCACCGGAAAGGCGAGGTCGTGCGGGTATCCGACATCGACGACGACAGCCGCGCCGCGACCAACGCCCTATTGGCGGCAGCGCGAGAAGCCCAGTGGAGACCTCACGCCGTCGCCCGCTTCCTGGGGCAGGCTACCGAGCGGTCGGCCCGGCAGGCGGCCCGTCGCCCCAGGGCACTCGCCGAACTCACCGCTCTGCACTGCCTGCTGCTACCCCTGACCCGGAACCGCCAGGACCGCAGATGGGTCACAGCCAGCTGGACACTCGGCGCACTTCACCTGGGCCTGCTGGAGCGCCGTGACCGGCTCTCCGCCGCCGACACGCTCACCCTGATCCGCGGCAACCTCCCCGCCACGTCCGTCGGGTCGAGCCGCTTCTCGGGCGTGCTCGCGATCGCGTCCGATCTGGCGGACGGCCACCTGGCCCGGCGTCAGGCCACCGAGTCCCCGTTCGGCGACTACGCCGACGCCTTCGCCGACGCCGCGTTCTGGACGTGGCTCGCCCTGTGGCACGAACCGAGCCGTACGGTTCGGGCGGCGGCGATCGCCGCCTGGGCGGCACCGGTCGTCGCGGTCACCGCCGTCGCCCTCGTCCGCGGCGCCATGCCGGAACGGCCTCGTCCTGCGCTGCTGCGCCCGGCCGCGGCGATGCAGGGCGTTGTCGCGCTCCGGCACCTGCTACGCCGCTGATCCCGCGGTGCCGCTCCGCGTCGGCTCCTGCGTGCCTTGCACCACGACGCCCTGCCAGAACCGCCATGGTTCTCGATCCGGCGGGCGAACGGCGCGGGTGCGGGTAGTACCAAGCCGGGGCCGGTTGGTTTCCCGTCGACGGTGACGGCGCGGTAGCGGGCGAATCCCTTCAAGCGAATCCTCTCGAGAATCACAGCGACCGGCTGCGGGTCTCGGTGAAGTACCCGCGCCGCAGCGCCTCGGGCGGGAAGTGCGCAGTTCGGCCAGACGCCCCCTCGATCCGGCGCAGTCGTCGGACGATGTCGTCCTTCTGGGCGTGGTATCCGGCCACGGTGGCCTCCTCCTTCCTGTTGGCTGCTCAGCGGTCGGCGGGCTGGAAGCCGCGCAGGCGGAGGCTGTTGCCGACCACGAAGACCGAGGAGAAGGCCATGGCTGCTCCGGCGATCATCGGGTTGAGCAGGCCGGCCGCAGCGAGTGGCAGGGCCGCGACGTTGTAGGCGAAGGCCCAGAAGAGGTTGGACCTGATGGTGCCCAGCGTCTTGCGGGAGAGGCGGATGGCGTCCGCCGCGACCCTCAAGTCGCCCCGCACCAGCGTGAGGTCGCCCGCTTCGATCGCGGCGTCCGTACCCGTTCCCATCGCCAGACCCAGGTCGGCCTGGGCCAGTGAGGCGGCGTCGTTGACGCCGTCGCCGACCATGGCGACCGAACGGCCCTCGCTCTGCAGGCGCTTGACGGCGTCGACCTTGTCCTGCGGCATGACCTCGGCGATCACATGCTCAGGTGCGATGCCCACCTCCGCGGCGACCGCCTCGGCGACCGCCTTGTTGTCACCGGTCAGCAGCATCGGCGTCAGGCCGAGGGCACGCAGCCGCCGGATGGCCTCCGGACTGGTCTCCTTGATCGCGTCGGCGACCTCGAGGACCGCGCGGGCTTCGCCGTCCCAGGCGACCGCGATGGCGGTACGTCCGGCCGCTTCGGCTTCGGCCTTGGCGCGCCGCAGTTCCTCCGGCAGGGAGATGACCCACTCAGCGAGCAGCTTCTCGCGGCCGACGAGAACCGCGTGGCCCTCGACGACGCCCTGGACACCGAGCCCGGCGATGTTCGCGAAGTCCTCCGGGGCGGGCAGTGTGCCGACCCGGGCGGCGGCGCCGGTCGCGACGGCCTGGGCGATGGGGTGCTCGGAGGAATGCTCCAGGGCGCCCGCGAGGCGCAGGACCTCGTCCTCGTCGGTGCCGTCGGCGGTGTGTACGGCGAGCAGGGTCATCTTGCCGGTGGTGACGGTGCCGGTCTTGTCCAGGACGATCGTGTCGACCTTGCGCGTCGTCTCCAGGACTTCCGGACCCTTGATGAGGATGCCGAGCTGGGCGCCGCGCCCGGTGCCGACCATCAGCGCGGTCGGCGTCGCCAGGCCCAGGGCGCACGGGCAGGCGATGATCAGGACGGCGACCGCTGCGGTGAAGGCGGCGGTCAGGCCCGCGCCGTTGCCGAGCCAGAAGCCCAGGGTGCCGAGTGCGAGGGCGATCACGACCGGGACGAAGACCGCGGAGATCTTGTCGGCGAGCCGCTGGGCGGAGGCCTTGCCGTTCTGCGCGTCCTCCACGAGCTTGGCCATGCGGGCGAGCTGCGTGTCAGCGCCGACCCTGGTGGCCTCGACGACCAGGCGGCCGCCGGCGTTCAGCGTGGCTCCGATGACGGCATCCCCCGTGCCGACCTCGACCGGCACCGACTCTCCGGTGAGCATCGAGGCGTCCACGGCGGACGAGCCCTCGACGACCACACCGTCGATGGCGATCTTCTCGCCGGGCCGTACCAGGAACCGGTCGCCGACCTTCAAATCACCGACGGGAATGAACGCTTCGCGCCCGTCGCGCAGGACGGTGACTTCCTTGGCCCCCAGCTCCAGCAGGGCCTTGAGCGCAGCGCCCGCCTTCCGCTTGGAGCGGGCCTCGAAGTAGCGCCCGGCCAGGATGAAGGCGGTGACCCCGGCGGCGGCCTCCAGGTAGATGTTCCCGGCGCCGTCGGTGCGGGCGATGCTGAGCTCGAAGGGATGCGTCATGCCGGGCGTCCCGGCCGTGCCGAAGAACAGCGCCCACAGGGACCACAGGAACGCCGCCGAGGTGCCGACGGAGATCAGCGTGTCCATGGTGGCGGCGCCGTGCTTGGCATTGGTCCAGGCGGCCTTGTGGAAGGGCCAGGCGGCATACGTCACCACGGGCGCTGCCAGCGTGAGCGAGAGCCACTGCCAGTACTCGAACTGCAGCGCCGGGATCATGGCCATCGCGATCACGGGCACAGCGAGGATCACGGCAGCCGTCAACCGCTGGCGCAGCGGCCGCAGTTCGTCGCCCTCGTCCTGCGCGGAGCCGCCGCCGGCTTCCGGCTCGGCGCGTACCGGCTCGGGCTCCCGGGCGGTGTAGCCGGTGGCCTCGACCGTCGCGATCAGATCGGTCACGGCTATGTCCTCACGGAAGGTGACCTTGGCCTTTTCCGTGGCGTAGTTGACGGTGGCCTCGACCCCGTCCATGCGGTTGAGCTTCTTCTCGATCCGGGCGGCGCACGAGGCGCAGGTCATGCCGCCGATGGCGAGTTCGACCTCGGCGCCGGGCGTGGTGGTGGTCATGTCTGCTCCTCGCAGCTCACGGACTCGATGGGGGAGGGGCGGGGCCGGTCGGGCAGGGCGGCCCCGCCGATGCTGGTGGGTCAGGCGGGCACGCGGCCGGCGAAGTCGTAGCCGGCCTCGTCGACGGTCTTGGCGATCAGCACGTCGAGCGCCTCGTCGGGCTCGCCGGCGGTGGTCACGGTGACCAGGCCGGTGCCGATCTCGACGTCGACCGCGGTGATCTCGTCCAGACCGCCCACCGCCTTGGCGACGATGCCCTGGCAGTGAGCACTGCCGACGCCGTCGACCTTGTAGGTGGTCTTGATCTGCGCGCTGGTGTGGCAGCTTCCGTCAGAGGTGCAGCAACTGTTCGACATGGCATTCTCCGTAGCTGGGTGACTTATACCCCTTGGGGGTACCGGTAACGGCTTCATGTATACCCCCCACCCGTATTCCGTGCAAGGTCGATCGCTACTTGACTTCATACCCCCTAGGGGTATTTTGAAGTGCATCGGCCGTACCAACGAGCGGCCCGGAGATGAGGAGTGGGTCATGAACACCGGACTGCGGATCACCGTCTTCGCCGCCGCGCTCGCCGCGACCTTCGGCACCGCCTACGGTGTGGGCGGCACAGTCGACGCGATCTCGCCCGGACCGCAGGGTGGTGCTCACGGCGGTCCCGACGGTCACGTGGCCGCAGGGCACGAGGAGACGCGTGGCGGCCATGAGGCGGCAGCGCCGGGAGGCCTCGAGATCGCACAAGGCGGCTACACACTCGACCTGAAGACCCCGCGCGTCGAGGCCGGCAAGAAGGCCGAGCTGCGCTTCGCCGTCGTACAGGACAGCACCGGCCGCAAGGTCACCGCCTACCAGCGCGAACACGGCAAGGAGCTGCACCTCATCCTCGCCTCGCGAGATCTGAGCGTCTACCGCCATCTGCACCCCGCCCGCGCCGCGGACGGCACCTGGTCCACGCCGGTGGACCTGCCCAAGGCCGGCAGCTACCGCGTCTTCGCCGACTTCAAGCCCTGGGGTGGCGAGGCGCTCACCCTCGGCGCGGACCTCGCGGCGTCCGGCACGTACCAGCCCACTGAGCTGCCCGAGCGCAACACGACCGCCAGGACCGATGGCTACGAGGTGAAGCTCGACGGCGACCTGACCCCCGGCAAGGCAAGCGAACTGACGCTGACGGTGAACAGGGGCGGCAAGCCGGTCACGGACCTTCAGCCGTACCTGGGTGCCTACGGCCACCTCGTCGCCCTGCGCTCCGGTGACCTCGCCTACCTACACGTCCACCCCAACGGCGAGCCCGGCGACGGCAAGACCCGGCCCGGCCCCGAGGTCTCCTTCACGGCTACGACGCCCAGCGCCGGCGCGTACCGCCTGTTCCTGGACTTCCAGCACGAGGGCAAGGTGCGCACGGCAGCCTTCACGGTGCGTGCGGCGGGGGACGCACACTGAGGCGCGTGCACACTCGCCGTAGCAAACCGGCCAATCGCCTGGCGAGTTGACCCGACGTTGCCGGGTTGGTGGTCGATCAACACTCCCAAGCAGCTAGGATCACGGCATGGTTACGGCTTGGTCGCCCTGGCGCACAGTAAGGACCCACTCCGGTGCGGGTCCGCTGCTGCGTGTGCTGGCCATGGCCGTGCTCCTGTTCGGTGTCCTCGTGACACACGGCGTGCACGTCGAGAGTGTCCGGGGACATCTCTCCACCAGTGCAACGCCCCCTGCCGCAGCGCCGTTTGATGGCATTCACCATGCTGCCGTCGAGCCTGCACCGCAGTTGGCCGCGGAAGCGGACGATCACCATGGTGGTCACGAGTCGTCGCATCCTGGTGAGCAGTGCGCATCCGGGCAGCCTCAGCAGGGTCCTGTCCTGGTAACGCCCTGCTTTGCAGCGTCGGTTCGCGAATCGACCAGTGCCGACGACGCCTCGGCCGTGCGTGTGCCTGCCGCTCGTGAGCCAATGGGCGGAGCATCACCGGCGGCACTGAGAGCAGCATCCGTGGTGCGGCAGGTCTAGAAGTACAGAGTCCTCCAACTGGCATGCCGGTTGTCACCGGCATGCCGTCCTGCCCCCCCACTCATGTCTGCGCCTCCCTCCGCTCTCGTCGGAGAGGTGGCAGCAGCGCGGAGGACCTGTGCCGACACTTTCCCGTACGCCCGCGCACGCGCCGTGGGCGCGATACGGCTCATCGCGGTGGCGCCGACTCGTCTCTGCCATCACCCTCGTGGTGGCGCTCATGCTGTGCACCGTCATGCACGGTGTGCCGGACGAGACTCACGGGCCGGATTCCCTCCCTGCCGCTTCTTCGGCGATGGCTGTCGGCGGGGAGCCTCACGGGCCCCACGCCCCCCACGGGGACGAGGACTGCGCAACGGACCTGATCATCCGTACAGCGGCCCAGTCAGTGGAGGATCTTTCCCTCGCCGCGCTGACCGTGGTCGTACTCGTCGCCGTGACCATGGCGTTGGCGAGACCCCTCGTACGGCATGAATCTCGCAGACGTCGCAGCGTACGCACCGGCCGCGAGGCGCTCGTGCGTACGTCGCGGTGGCGGATCTAGACCACTCGCTCGCAGCCGACCGAATTCACCGGCTGCCGCGCACCCATGGCCTGATCGCGGACCGACGGTCCGCCCTGTCGCCCTGGGGCGCGAGATGAACCCGCACCGTGCCTTCATCGAGCGAGAGTGAACACACAGACATGGCTTCATTGATCAAGACCGCGGCCGCCTCCGGCCAGTCGGCCCTGTCCGGGCTGGTGGGCAACACCCCGCTGCTGCGGGTGTCGGAGCCGCTGACCCCGGCTGGGCGCGGCTTCTGGGCGAAGCTCGAGGGGTTCAATCCCGGCGGTATCAAGGACCGCCCGGGGCTGCACATGGTGGAGCGGGCCAGGGCCCGTGGCGACCTGCGGCCCGGCGGACGGATCATCGAGTCCACCAGCGGCACCCTGGGCCTGGGTCTGGCCCTGGCTGGGATGGTGTACGGCCACCCGGTCACCCTGGTCACCGACCCGGGACTGGAGTTGTCCATGACCCGGCTGCTGACCGCGTACGGCGCCCAGGTCAACGTCGTCTCCGAGCCGCATCCCACGGGCGGCTGGCAGCAGGCCCGCCGCGACCGCGTGCAGCGGTTGCTGGAGCAGCACCCCGACTCCTGGTGTCCGGACCAGTACAACAACCCCGACAACGTCGCCGCCTACACCCCGCTGGCTCTTGAACTCGCCTCCGATATGGGCCACATCGACGTGCTGGTGTGCAGTGTGGGTACCGGTGGTCACTCGGCCGGCATCTCACGGGTCCTGCGCCAGCTCTACCCGGAGCTGACCGTTGTCGGCGTGGACGCCCCCGGTTCGACGATCTTCGGCCAGCCCGCCCGGCCGCGGCTGATGCGCGGACTCGGCTCCAGCATCTACCCCCGCAACGTCGCCTACGAGAACTTCTCCGAGGTGCACTGGGTCTCCCCGGCCGAGGCGGTGTGGACCTGCCGCCAACTGGCCGCCTCCCACTACGCCACCGGCGGTTGGAGCGTCGGCGCGGTCGCACTGGTGGCCGGCTGGCTGGCCCGGACGATGCCCGCGGACGCGCGGATCGTCGCGATCTTCCCCGATGGTCCGCAGCGCTACCTGGGGACGGTCTACGACGACGACTACTGCGCCGCCCATGGCCTGCTGGATTCCCCACCGGCCCCCGAGCCGGAGTTGATCGGCCGCCTGGACGAGAAGGAGGTCGCTCGCTGGACCCGGTGCACCACCGTCGTCGATCCCCTCACCCTGCAGGTCGCAGCTCAGGACCTCGCCGCGGACGCCGCGGACATCCTGGGCGCCGGGTCGGACGTGCCGGAGGAGGGCCGTTGAAGGGGCTGCTCACGCAGGTACGGTCGTACGAACGCAGCGTCCAGCTGTTGATGGTGAACCAGTTCACCATCAACCTCGGCTTCTACATGCTGATGCCCTACCTGGCCGCCCACCTGTCCGGCACGCTCGGGCTGGCCGGCTGGATCGTCGGACTCGTCCTGGGCGTACGGAACTTCAGCCAGCAGGGGATGTTCCTGGTCGGCGGCACCCTCGCCGACCGGCTCGGCTACAAGCCGATGATCGTCGCCGGGTGTGTGCTGCGGACCCTCGGTTTCGCGACGCTCGGGCTGGTGGATTCGCTGCCCGCGCTGCTGGCCGCGTCCGCGGCCACCGGGCTGGCCGGGGCGCTGTTCAACCCGGCCGTACGGGCGTACCTCGCGGCCGACGCGGGGGAGCGCAGGGTCGAGGCGTTCGCGCTGTTCAACGTGTTCTACCAGGCGGGCATCCTGCTGGGCCCGCTGGTCGGCATGGTGCTGACCGGCGTGGACTTCCGCATCACCTGCCTGGTGGCGGCCGGGATCTTCGCGCTGCTGAGCGTCGTACAGATCCGTGCGCTGCCCGCCCGGCGGTCCGAGGACACCAAGCGGCAGGACAGCGAGGGCGGTCAGGGCGTACTCGCCCAGTGGCGCGGCATCCTCGCCAACCGGCCCTTCCTGCTCTTCTCCGTCGCCATGATCGGCTCGTACGTCCTGTCCTTCCAGGTGTATCTGGCGCTGCCTCTGGAGGTGCGCCGGCTCGGCGGCGACGGGGAGTTCGGCACGGCGGCGGTGGCGGTGCTCTTCGCCGTCTCCGGGCTGAGCACGATCCTCGGCCAGACGCGGGTGACGGCCTGGT
The DNA here is from genome assembly GCF_040656035.1 of Streptomyces sp. NPDC050211. Lineage (NCBI taxonomy): Bacteria > Bacillati > Actinomycetota > Actinomycetes > Kitasatosporales > Streptomycetaceae > Streptomyces > Streptomyces sp. NPDC050211. The sequence continues at coordinate 79,935 of NZ_JBFALC010000010.1, read as the reverse complement.
GCAAGGCGCGGTACGAGCCCGGGCAGGCGCACGTGCGCGGGCTGGCGGTCATGGGCCTGGCCTTCGTACCCCTGCTGGTAGCCACCGCCGTGCCCGTACCGGAGTCGGGGATCGGGCTGTGGCTGCTCGCGGCGGTGCCGCCGACGCTCGCCGCCCTGCTGCTGGCCGTCGGCACGATGATCGCCTACCCCTTCGAGATGGACACCATCGTCCGTCTCTCCGGTGACCGCCTCGTCGCCACCCACTACGGGCTGTACAACACGATCTGCGGCATCGGCATCACGGTCGGGAACCTGGGTACGGGCGCCGCGCTCGACGCCGCCCGCGCGGCCGGGATGCCCGCACTGCCTTGGATCACGCTGTGCGTGCTGGGCCTGGCGTGCGCGGCCGCCCTGTACGGCCTGCACCGCACCGGCCGACTGACGGCGCCACCCGCCGCCGAGCCGCTGCCCGCCACCGCCTGACCCAACGGCTCTCCGGCGCAGGGGCGGGGCACCGCACGGTGCTCCGCCCCTGTCGGGCTGTCCTCGACGCGGATGGGCGGCTATGTGCCCCGAGGGCCGTAGTGGTCGAGGTACATGTCGACGCCGCTGGTGATGAGACGGTCCGTCAGGTCCTCGTCGATGTGCGTGCCGTAGGAGCTGAAGACCATGTGGGGGAAGACCAGGAGGCCGTAGAACTGGATGATCGCCACCTGTAGGTCGGGGATCTCCAGCCGGCCTTGCTCCGTGAGGGCGCGCAGGGCGCCTGCGACGGCGGGATGGTGGCTTTCCGTGCCACGGTGTCTCCAGGCCTCGCCCAGCTCCGGGAAGCGGTGGAGTTCGGCGGCGACGAGGTTGCGCAGCGCGGTGACCTCGTGGTTGGTGCGGACGGCGTGGACCCAGGTGCGGGCCGCTTCGACGAGGGCGGCCCGCAGGTCCTCGGCTTCGGCCAGGCCTTCCAGTGCGGCCGACGACTCCCCGGCGAGCGGCTCGTCGAGCGCGCTGGTGATGACCGCCGTGAACAGGGCTTCCTTGCTGCCGAAGTGGTTGTAGACGGTCACCTTCGACACGCCTGCCTCGGCGGCAATGGTGTCCATACCGACGCCGAAGCCCTCCCGTAGGAACAGCTCGCGGGCGGCCCGCACGATGGCCTGCCGCTTGAGCTCCGCACGGGGTCCGCTGGGGGGCTGCTTGACGCTGTCCACGCTCATGAGCCCGACCCTAGCACCCACCTGAACTGTACGGTTGAGTTCATATGAACTGAACAGTATGGTTCAGTTAGTCGCGCGGTCGAGCGAGACCGTGCACGAGAAATGGGGACCTCGTGCCTTCCGTGACTCATCCGGTAGCCGCCGTACCGCAGACGGCCGACCCGCCGGTCCGGCGGTGGCTGACCCTCGCCGTCGTGAGCGTGAGCCTGCTGGTCGTCGGCCTCGACACCACCGTGCTGAACGTCGCCCTGCCGACCCTCGTCGGTGAACTCGGCGCCTCCACCAGCCAGTTGCAGTGGATCGTCGACAGCTATGCGCTGATGTCCGGCAGCCTGGTGCTGTTCTGCGGCAGCCTGGCGGACCGGCTCGGCCGTAAGTGGATTTTCATGGCCGGCCTGGCGCTGTTCACGGCGGCGTCCGTGGTCGCCGCATACGCCGGATCCGTGACCACCCTGGTTCTCGCACGTGGAGTCATGGGTGTCGGCGAGGCGCTGATCATGCCGGCGACGCTCGCTGTCATCGGGAACGTCTTCCCGCGCGGCGCCGAACGCACCAAGGCCATCGGCATCTGGTCGGCGGCCGTCGGCGTCGGGACGGTGATCGGGCCGATGGTCGGCGGCTGGCTGCTGAGCCACTACTGGTGGGGATCGGTGTTCCTGATCAACCTCCCCATAGGCATCGCGGGCCTGATCGCCGCCGCTCTGCTCGTGCCCAACTCCCGTGCGCCCGAGAGCGGGCGGCTGGATCCCGCCGGGGCGCTGCTGTCCGTCGTGGCCGTGGCAAGCGTGCTCTGGGCGGTCATCGAAGGGCCCGACCGCGGCTGGACGAGCCCTGCCGTGCTGGCCGCTTTCGCGGCGGGTGCCCTCCTGCTGGTCGCCTTCCTCGCCTGGCAGCGCCGGGCCGCGTCCCCGATGCTGCCGCCCAGGATCTTCAGGCACCGGGCGCTCGCCACGGGTGACCTGCTGGTGCTGCTGGGTGCGTTCGCGCTGATCGGCACGCTGTTCGTGGCCGTGCAGCACTTCCAGTTCGTGCTCGGGTACAGCCCCGGGCAGACAGGGCTCCGGCTCAGCCCGGCCGCGCTCGCGTTGCTGGTCGCCGGACCGCTGGCGGGCGTTCTCACGCCACGCATCGGAATGCGCGCGGTGTCAGCCGTGGGGCTCGCCCTGTTGTGCGCCTCTTCAGCGGTGCTCGCCACCACCGGGGCGACGGACGGCTACGGCCGGGCTCTCGTGGCGATGCTGCTGCTGGGCGCGGGCGCCGGATTCGTCATCACCGCGACCAGCGACGCCATCGTCGGCTCGCTGCCCGAAACCGACCTCGGCGTGGGCTCGGCCACCAACAGCGCCGCCATCCAACTCGGCGCGGCGACCGGAGTCGCCGTCATGGGCAGCCTGCTCTCCGACCGTTACCGCAGCGGACTCGACGACATATCCGCGCCTGTTCCCGAGGGCCTCCTCGACTCCGCGAAGGAGTCCCTGGGCATCGCGCTCGCCCTCGCCGAGCAACTGCCGGGCGGGGCCGGAAACGCCTTCGCCGAGGCCGCCCGCCGCGCGTTCGTCGACGGCATGGGACCGGCGATGTTCGCCGGGGCCGGTGTCACCGCGGCGGGCGTGCTCCTCGCCCTCTTCCTCGCCCCGGCCCGCGGCGCGGACCCGACCGGAACAACACACCCGAAGGACTCGTCATGACCCACTCCGCAGCCGGTGCCCCGCACACGGCCGAACACGGCCATCACCCGCCTGCCGACCCGCGCCGCTGGGCAGCCCTCGCACTGATCTGCCTCGCCCAGTTCATGCTGATCCTCGACGTCACCGTCGTGAACGTCGCCCTGCCCGACATGGCGGCCGACCTCGACCTCGGCCGGGAGACCCTGACCTGGGTGGTCACCGCCTACACCCTGTGCTTCGGCGGGCTGATGCTGCTCGGCGGCCGACTCGCCGACGCCCTCGGCGCCCGCCGCACCCTGCTCGCCGGACTAGTTCTCTTCACAGCCGCCTCACTGGTCACCGGTCTGGCCCAGAACGCCCCGACGCTGCTCGGCGGCCGAATCGGACAAGGCGTCGGCGCCGCCCTGCTGTCCCCGGCCGCGCTCTCCATCGTCACCACGACCTTCCACGGCACCGAACGCAACAAGGCGCTCGGCGTCTGGGCGGCGATCGGCGGCACCGGCTCGGCGGCCGGCGTACTCCTCGGCGGAGCCCTGACCGACGGACCCGGCTGGCAATGGGTGTTCTTTATCAACGTGCCCGTCGGGCTGCTCCTGCTACTCGCCCTGCCCGCCTTCGTCCCGGCCCGAGCACCGCGGCCCGCACGGCTCGACGCCCCCGGCGCGCTGCTCGTCACCGCGGGCACCGCAGCCCTGATCTATGGCCTGGTCAAGGCGGGGGACGCCGGCTGGGCGGACGCTTCGACCCTGCTGCCGCTGGCCGGTGCGGTACTCGCCTATGCGGCCTTCGCGCTGGTCGAGCGTGCCAGCCGGGCTCCGCTGATGGATCTGCGGATGTTCACCCGGCGGCCGGTGCTCGCCGGTGCCTTCCTGATGCTGATCGCCACCGCCCTGCTGATCGCGTTCTTCTTCCTCGGGTCCGTGTATCTCCAGCACGTCCGGGGATTCAGCCCGCTGCGGACCGGGCTGGTGTTCCTGCCCGTCGCCGTGGCCACCGGCATCGGCGCCCACCTCGGGTCCCGGCTCGTGGGCCGGATCGGCAGTCGCTCGACCTCTGTCGCGGGCATGCTCGTCGCCACCGCCGGAACCATTCCCCTGACCCAGTTGTCGGAGACCGGCAGCGTGTACGCCGGACTCCTGCCCGGCTTCGTGATCGCGTCGTTCGGCATCGGCGCGGTGTTCGTCACCGCCACGACGACCGCGCTGGCCATGGTGGAGCACCAGGAGGCGGGGCTCGCCTCGGGAGTCGTCAACACCTTCCACGAGGTGGGCGGCTCGATCGGCGTCGCCGTCGTTTCGACCGTCGCGGCTTCCGGCTTCGAGCGAGGCGCGGTGGGTGGCTTCGCCGACGCGTTCACGGTGTGTGCGGTGGCGGCCGCCGTCAGCGCCGTCGTGGCCCTGGGCCTCGTACCGCGCGGCAAACCGCAGTCGACCGGCGGCCCACACGTGCACTGACCCGGGCAACAAGTCCCGACAGTTCCTCCGGTGCCGGGAGCCGCAGCGGTAGCACTCTGCTGCAGCCTCCGGCCACCGGCGCCCCGACTCAGTGGGCGTGTCCGTCCTCCGCGTGACCGGCTTCTTCTCGTCTGCGCCGGTTCCGGTGCTTTCGGCGCTGGGTGAGGCCTTGGGCGCCGTCGTTCCGGGGTCCTCGTCGTACGACGTCGCGCGAGGAAGGACACGGCCTGCACGCCGTGTCGGCGGCCTAAATCCGCAGGACTGCCTGCTGCGCCATACCTACGCCTTGCGAACGAGGTGGATCTGGCGGTCGGAACAGGCCGGTCGCGCGGCCGCCTGCGCCTCCTGTGCAGGGGGAGCAGAGCAGTCCTCGTCGTGGTGACCGGACCAGCTCAGCGAACCGTGCGGCCGACGAGCTCGTAGCCGGCCTCGTCGATCGCGGCGGCGACGGCGCCGGGATCCAGCTGCCGTTCGCTGGTCACCGTGACCTGGCCCGACGGCAGATCCACCTGGACGTCCTCGACTCCGGGGAGGCCGCTGAGTTCGGAGCTGACGGCCTGGACACAGTGGTCGCACGTCATGCCTTTGACGTCGTACACCTTCTGAACCATGTTCTTGCTCCTTCCCAAGAGGAGCACCCATCATACCCCCAGGGGGTAAGCTCTCCCCGAGGTGGGAGTGGATCCGGCGGTATCCCGACCACTAACGTCCTTAGTGGTGTAGCGCTTCACCATAAGCCGTATGACGTCGAGAACGGAGGTCGGGCGGGATGGACGCATGGCAGCCGATGCTGGTCCTTCTCGGTGTGGTCGGGGCGGGGCTGGCGATCCTCTACGGCTTGGGCCTGTGGCTGGCGGCAGCGCGGACTCCCCTGGAGACGGGCCCTTTCGCCGGAGGTCTCAAGCCGGCCGAGCACGCCGTTTCCCGGTTCCATGTGCGCTGGTACGCGGTCACCATGATCTTCCTGGCCTTCGACATGGAGATGCTCTTCATGTACCCGTGGGTGAAGGTCGTCTCTGAAGTGGGCACCACAGCCGTCGTCGAGATGTTCCTCTTCCTGGGGATCCTCTTCGCTGCGGTGGCCTACGCCTGGCGCGAGGGAGCCCTGCGGTGGACCTGAGAAGTCTTCTGCGGCGTACGGCGATGCAGCGTCCGGCGGTGCTGGCGGTAGCGCTGCCCGGAGCGACGGACATCCGGCTGGAGGTGGAGGCAGAGGTACGCCGGCGGGGGTGGGCGGTGGCGGGCGCCCCGGCCGCCGCCGACCTGTTGGTCGTCTGTGGCCCCCCGGAGTCGCGGGACGCGCAGTGGCTGGACGACATCGAACGGTCGATGCCGGAGCCGGCCGTGCGCATCGTGGTCGAGGAGACCGGGCATGCCGCACACGCGCTCGAGATGGCGCGGAGGGATCTGACGGACAGGGCGGTGACTCCGCGCGAGACCAACGCAGAGGAGCGTCAGGAGGCCGCGGCGGGTGAGCCTGGCGGTCGTGCGCATGGGGAGCACCGGGGGCACCGTGATGATCACGGCCACGGCGACGCGCCCCACGGCAGCGCGCCGCCTCCAGCACCAGACGATCAAGGCCATTCGAACCACTCCATGGACCACGAACATGGCGGCCATGCGGCTCACTCCGGGCATATGGATCACATGGGCCACGACATGCATGCCATGGGTGATGTGGCGGGCCTGCCCATGGCCGAACGGGCCGACGACCGTGACGAGCTGAGACTCGATCAGCTGCACGTACCGATCGGCCCCGGCCTGACCGACTGGCCAACGGGGCTCGTTCTCCGACTCACTCTGCAAGGAGACGTCGTTCAGGACGTAGAGGTCGACCACTTCCCCGTACCGCCCGGCCATCGACTGCCCTTCTGGGACGAGCCATGGCTGCGGGCGGCGCAGGGGGAGGAAGTCACCAGCGGAAGTGCGGCGCGTCGGCGCTGTGCCGCGCATTTGGACAGTGTGGGGCGGCTCCTCGCTGTCGTCGGCTGGGACGACGTCGCCGCGCGGTGCCGTCGGCTGCGGGACGAGCTGCTGTCGGGGGCGCCGCGCGCGGGGATCGGCGGCGACCTGCGCGGGGTACTGCGCAGAGTGCGGCGGTCACGCACCCTGCGTTGGTCGATCGCCGGGCTGGGGGAGTTGTCGTCCGCCAGAGCGGGCGAGGCAGGAGTGACCGGGCCGGCCCTCACTGCGGACGGGGACGCATACGACCGACTGCGGATCTGGCTGGACGAGCTCGAGCGCGGCCTCGAAGTACTCGACGACGAACAGCCGTTGACGCCGGACGAGCTCACCGGCCCACGCGGACGCCTGGACGGAGCGCGGCCGCCGTCGCAGGCGCTGCTCGACATCCTTCCGGAGTTGCTGACCGGCGCGGAGTTCGCCGGCGCACGGATCATCGTGGCCAGCCTTGATCCCGACCTCGATGAACTCGCGCTCGCGCCCGTGTCAGGAGCCGCCCATGTCTGATGCCGCGCCCCTCTGGGCGACCGTCATCCTCCCTGCCTCCCTGGCCGTGGCCGCCGTGATCACGGCTGGGTTCGACGCGGTGCTGTCCGGGGCGGCCGAGCGCGGTCCCGCCGGAAGTGTCCGGAAGGCTGGGCTGCGAGCGGTGGCCCCGTTACGCGAAGCCCTGCGGCTGCTCGTCCAGCAGCCGCGCCGCACAACAGCCGCGGATCGGCTCCTCGGACGGCTGGGCGTGGTGCTGGTCCCGGTGGCGGCGGTGCTCGCGGGTGCCGTACTGCCGTGGGGTTTCCGTTCGGTGAGCGATCCGTCCGTCGGCATCGTGTGGTTCAACGCGATGGAGGCACTGGCCTGGGCGGCGGTCTGGCTGGCGGGCTGGGGGCCGAACTCGGCGCTGTCGCTGATCGGTGGGTACCGGTTCCTGGCGCAGGGTCTGGCGTACGAACTGCCGCACATGTTCGCGATCACCACCGCTGCCCTGGGAGCCGAGTCGCTACGGGTCGGGGACGTGGTCGCGGCTCAGGGCGGGCTGTGGTTCGTGGTGTGGATGCCGGCCGCGTTCGTCGTCTACCTGCTGAGTGCGCTCGCGATGGCCTTCTGGGGGCCGTTCGCGTACCCGCTCGCACAGGACGCGGCCGGAGGTGCCGCCGTCGAACTGGCGGGCGTGGACCGGCTGGTGTTCCTGGGCGGCCGGTGGATGCTGCTCGTGGTGACCGCCGGCTTCAGCGTGCCGCTGTTCCTCGGCGGTGGGCACGGCCCGCTGCTGCCGGGCTGGGCGTGGACGCTGCTGAAGACGGCGGCGGTGCTGGCGCTGCTGGTGGCAGGGCGTCGGCTGCTGCCCGTGCTGCGGATGGAGCGGTACATGGAGCTGGCGTGGATGGTGCTGGTGCCGCTGACGCTGCTTCAGGCCCTGTTCGTGGCCGTCGTCGTCCTGAACCGATGAGGAGGTGATGACCGTGCTGGACGACACGATCTTCTGGGTGCTGGCTCTGCTGGCGGTGGCCAGTGGGGTCATGGTGTTCCGGTTCGACTCCATGGCCCGGGCGACGTACGCGCTGCTGGCCTCTCTCCTGTGCGTCGGCGGTGAAGTGCTGCTGCTCGGGCTGGACTACCTCGGGGTCGTGATCGTGCTGATGATGACCATCGAGATGGCCATCATGGCCGTATTCATGGTGATGTACATGATGAACCCGGCCGGGCTCATGCCGATGACCATGGTGCACAACACGAAGGGTGCGGCCGTGATCTGCGTGGCGGTCTTCGCCGTACTGGCCGCCGGGATTCTGCTCGCTCCCTGGCCGTCCCGGAGCGGCAGGCCGTCGGCCGATCCGACCATGGACCTGGGCCTGTCGCTGATGGGTCCGCAGATGCTCACCATGATGACCCTGGGCCTCGCCCTGTTCGCCACCATCGTCGCGACCGTCGTTCTGGCCACGCGCCGGGGCCGCTACGACCGTTTCGGCGACGACCTCAGGGCGCGCGCCGCCGACGACCCGGTACGGGGAGGGATGGGCCGATGAGCCTGGAACTCTTTCTGCTGCTCGCCGCGGCTCTGTTCAGCATCGGCCTGTTCGGCGCGCTCACCCAGCAGTCGATCGTGATGCTGATGATGGGGCTGGAACTGATGCTGGGCGGCATCATCGTCGGCGCGGCGGCCGTGTGGCACTACATCGCGCCGGCGGCGGCCGACGGGCAGGTGCTGGTCGTCCTGGCGGTCACGGTCATGGCGGTGGAGATGGCGATCGGCTTCGCCGTGGTCACCGCGCTGTTCCGGGCCCGTGAGGTCGACATGACCGACATGGCCGCGGAGTTGAAGGAGTGAGCGCCCTGCTGTGGGCGCTCGTCGCGCTGCCGCTGACCGTAGGGACGCTGCTCGCGGTCGTCGGCCGCCCGGCGGACCGGTACGCCCCGACGGTCGCGGTCGGTACGGCCGTTGCCGCACTCGGTCTCGCCGTCGCAGTGGCCTTCGAGCACCCCCGGGTTGAGGCGCCGCTGCTTGATGGGCTCCCCGCCGGGCTCGCAGTCGACGGGCTGTCGGGCCTCATGGTCGTCACCGTCACCGTGGTGACCGCGGCCGTCCTCCTGTTCAGCGTCGCCGACATCGGACCGGGGGAGGCACGCGCCCGCTTCTTCGGACTGATGCTGCTGTTCGCCGGCGCGATGCTGACGACGGTCACCGCGACCACGCTGACGGTCCTGCTGATGGCGTGGGAGGTGATGGGCGCCACCTCTTGGGCGCTGATCGGTTACTGGTGGCGCGACCCCGAGCGCGGCGATGCCGCCAACACGGCCTTCCTCACCACCCGCGCCGCCGACCTCGGCCTCTACCTCGCAGCCGGGGCGGCGCTGGCGAGCGGGCAGGTCGGCTCCCTCGCCCTTGACGAGCTCCCGGATGCGACCGGCGCGTGGTCGGCGGTCATCACCGTCGGCGTGATCGCGGCCGCGTTCGGCAAGTCGGCCCAACTGCCGTTCAGCTTCTGGCTGTCCAGGGCCATGCAGGGCCCGAGCCCCGTCTCGGCCCTGCTGCACTCGGCGACCATGGTGGTGGCCGGGGCGTACCTGCTGTTGCGGCTGGAGCCGCTGCTCGGGCAGTCCGGCTGGGGCAGGCCCGTCGTGGCGTGGACGGGTGCGGTGACGGCGGTGGTGCTCGGCCTGGTCGCCGTGGCGCAGACCGACCTCAAGCAGCTGCTCGCCGCCTCGACCTGCGCCCAGATCGGCTTCATGGTGCTCGCCGCCGGAGCCGGTGCGGTCACCGGCGGAACCCTGCAACTCATCGCGCACGCCGCCGCGAAGAGCCTGGCCTTCCTCGTGGCGGGCGCCTGGCTGACCATCCTGGGCACCAAGGCGCTGCCTGCCTTGCGGGGCGCGGCCCGGCGGCACCGTACGGCCGGGATCACTTTCAGCGTCGCGGCCCTGGCTCTGGCCGGGGTCCCGCCCTTGGCGCTGTGGGCGGCGAAGGACGTACTCCTCGCCGACGCTCTTGAGGACAACGCGGCGCTGTACGTGGTCGGGCTGGCCGGTGCGGTGATCTCAGCCGTCTACAGCGCGAAGGCGCTGTGGTTCGTCTGGCAGCCCGCTCCTGCAACGGATGACCGTCGGGAGCCGCTGCCGTATGCGACCCGGCTGCCGCTCGTGACCCTTGCCATCGCCTCCGTCGCCCTGACCGTCACATCCTTTCCGCCCGTACGGGACGCGGTCGAGCGGGTGCTCGGCGGTGGAGCGCAACCAACCCCGTTTGTATGGGAGTTCGCGCTATCTGGCGTGCTCGCGGTCGCCGTCTCGGCCGTGGTCTGGATCCGCGGCCCTCAACTCCGCACTCTGCCCAGCCGGATCACGGTCCGAGTTTCGGACTGGCTGCTCCTGGAAAGCGCGGCGCGTTTCCTCCTCGTACGCCCGGTCCTGCGCTTCGCCGACGCCCTCGCCGCCTTCGACGACCGGGTGCTGGACCACGCCGTCGAGGGCACGGCCCGCGGCTCGGTGCGGCTGGCCCAATGGACCAACGCCCAGGCCGAGCGGCTCGTCGACGGCACCGTGGAGGGCGTGGCGGACGGTGCCCGCGCGCTCGGCCGCTGGGCGCGCAGGCCGCAGACCGGGCAGTTGCATCAGTACCTCGCTCAGGCGGTCGCCGCCTTCACCGTCCTCGCCGTCGTCCTCGTCCTCGTGAGGTGACCGCCGTGCTCACGGCCATCGTCCTGCTCCCGACCGCCATGGCGGCCCTCCTGCTGTGCGTGCCGCGCAGCGCGCCACGCACTCTGTTCCTGACGGCCTGGGCGGCGACGGCCGCCGTCGAACTGATCCTGACGGTGATCGTCTGGGCGGGATACCGGGCCGACGGCGGCATGCAGTACGAGACACAGGCCCGCTGGATCCCCAGCGCCGGCATCAGCTACCACGTCGGAGTCGACGGCTTGTCCCTGCCGCTGGTGGCCGTCACCTGCGTGCTGTTCCTCGCCTGCGCCGCGTACGCCTGGCGCGAGACCCGGCGGCCCAGGGAGTTCGCGGCCCTGTTCCTGTTCCTCCAGACCACATGCCTCGGCCTGTTCGTCGCCCTCGACCTGATTCTGTTCTTCGTCTTCTTCGACCTGTCCATCGTGGCGATGTACTTCATCATCGCCGGGTGGGGACATAAGGACGCCGCCCGCGCCGCGCTGAAGTTCTTCCTCTACACCTTCATCGGCTCCCTCGCCCTGCTGCTCGGCTTCATCGGCCTCTACCTGGCCGCGGACCCGCACACCTTCGACATCGTCGAACTGACCGACACCAACCCCCTGACCGGGCGCTCCACTTACGGAGCCTTGGTCCTCCTCGCCATCGCCGTCGGACTGGCGGTCAAAACCCCGACCGTGCCCTTCCACACCTGGCTGCCGCCCGCCCACACCGACGCCCCGGCCGCCGGGTCGGCGATCCTCGCCGGGGTGCTGCTGAAGATGGGCGCGTACGGTTTCCTGCGCATCGCCATGCCCGTCCTGCCCGATGCCTGGCGGGACTACGCCCTCGCCTTCGTCGTCGTCGGCGTGGTCTCCGTGCTGTACGGAGCGCTGGTCGCCCTCGCCCAGACCGACTTCAAACGGATGGTCGCCTACACCTCCGTCAACCACATGGGCTACATCATCCTGGCGATCGGCGCGGCTGGTGCCGTCGGCACCGGGCAGGAGGAGGCCCGCCGACTCGCCGTCACCGGGTCCGTCTTCCAGATGGTCAGCCACGGGCTGCTGACCGGAGCGCTGTTCCTGCTCTCCGGCGTGCTGTACGAGCGCGGGCGGACGTACGAGATGTCCGCGTACTCGGGTGTCGCCGGGCGGGCGCCCGTCTTTGCCGCGCTGACCGGCGTCGCCGCTTTCGCCTCCCTCGGGCTGCCCGGCTTCTCGGGCTTCATCGCCGAGTTTCAGATCCTCACCGGGAGCCTGGGGCCGGAGCCGGTCGCCACGGGCCTGGCCGTGCTCGGGATCCTGCTCACCGCGGGTCTGTTCCTGCGTGCCCTGCAACAGGTCTTCCTCGGGCCGCTGCGGCTGCCCGTCGCCGCGCCCGGTGCCGACCGGCCGTTCCCCGACATCCGCGTTCACGAAGGGCTCGCGATCGTCCCGCTGCTGGCCCTGAGCGTCGTCCTCGGCCTTGCTCCCCGGTTCGTCCTCGACGTCATCGAACCCGCCTCGCGCACCGTGCTGGAGCTGCTCGCGCGATGAACGAGATGACCGGGATGAACGAGAACCCCCTCGACCTCCTGCCCGAGGTCCTGCTCGCCGCCTCCGCCGTACTCGGTCTGCTGCTCGGAGCGTGGCTGCCGCGCCGCCGCCAGTGGCTGGCCGGGGCTCTGGCGGGCGTGGCCTGCACCGGGGGGATCGTGGCCGCCGCGATTGCCGCGGCCAAGCCCGTGGAGACGGCTTTCGGCGAGTCCTTCGCCCTGGACACGCTCACGGCCACCAGCAGGATCGTCATCCTCGGCGCCACGCTGCTGGTCCTCGCGCTCGCCATGCCGCGCCTGTACGCCGACCCGCGCGAGACCGAGTTCTACGTCCTGCTTCAACTCGCCTCCGTCGGCGCCCTGATGATGGCCGGAGCCCAGGACCTGCTCCTCCTCGCCGCCGGTTACCTGCTGGCCAGCGTGCCCGCCTACGCGCTCGCCGGGTTCCGCAAGGACGGCCCCGGTACCGAGGCAGCTCTGAAGTTCTACGTCGTAGGCGCCCTCCTCGGCGTCGTGATGCTCGCCGGCATCACCATCCTGCTCGCCGCCGGGCGAGTCACGGCGTACCCCATGCTGCGCACTGAACTTGCCGAGGCCCCGGCGGGGCTGGTGGCGGTCGGCACGCTCGCCCTGCTCGCCGGTGTCCTGTTCAAGGCCGGCGGCGTGCCCGGCCACTTCTGGGTGCCGGACGCCGTCCAGGGCAGCTCGGCGCCCGTCGCCGCCTTCCTCACCACGATCCCCAAGATCGGCGCCCTGGCGGCGTTCTACCGGCTCGCCGCCGTGCCGCTCGCGGACGCCGACCTGCCGTGGGCCGACCTGGTGGCCGTGCTCTCGGTGGCCTCGATGACGCTGGGCAACCTGGCGGCCTTCTTCCAACAGGACGTCAAACGGCTCCTCGCGTACTCCACCATCAGCCAGGTCGGCTATCTTCTGCTCCCGGTGGCCGTTGCCGGACGCACCGACCTCGACCAGGAGGCGCTGCTGTACTACCTGGCCGGGTACGCGCTGACCAACCTCGGCGCCTTCGCCGTCGTCTGCGCACTCCCCGCAGCCCACACCATCGACGACTACCGGGGCCTGGCGCGGACCCAACCGGCCCTGCTGGCCTCGCTCGTCGTCTGCCTGCTGGGCCTGGTGGGCACGCCCCCGACGGCCGTCTTCCTCGGCAAGCTGGAAGCCTTCAGCGCGGCCTTCGACGGCGGCTACGCATGGCTTGCGGTCGTCGCGGCCGTCAACACGGTGGCTTCGCTCTTCTACTACTTGCGCTGGATCGCCCCGGCGTTTCTCGCACGCGCTCCCGTGGGTGATCCGGGTACGCGGTCAAGATCAGCTGCCGTCATTGCCTACGCGGCGGCGATCGGATCCGTCGTCCTCGGGCTGCTGGGCGGGGCCGTCCTGGACATGCTGGGCGGACCGCTCGCGCGATGACGCGCCCAGTCGCGCGCCGGAGGAATCGCGGGAGCAGTGGCGCACGGAGATCGCGTCCCGAGGAGGGACGGCCGATGGGCGTGAGCCCGCCGGGGCCGCGGTCGGTAGGTGGCCGTTCTATGAACCGGCTTAGTAGTATGTCTGGCATGTTGCGTGTGAGCGGTCGGCTGCGTGCGGGCGGGGCCTTCGGGTACCTCCTGCTGGTAGCCGTGCTCACATTCGGCGTGTTCGCCATGCACACGATGGGCCATCCGGAGCATTCTTCAGGTTCGGCGACAGGCGGCGCTCTCCATGCCGTCGTAGGCCCGCACCAGGGCGGCATGGCTCAAGGGGTCGCCGACACCCAGACATTCGCAGGGCCTGATCAGGCGATGGCGGACCACGGGGCCGCGACACCGGCGGCGTCGTCGGCGGCGGTGGACGAGCCCACGATCAGCATGGACGTGCTGTCCGTGTGCGTGGCGGTGCTCACCGGATGGCTGCTCTGGTTGTTCCTGTGCGCGGCATCGCGCCGCAAGGAGCGGCTGACGGCGCTGCTCGCCCGGGCGATGGCCGTGCTGTGCCCCGGCCCACCACCCCCCAGACCTCTCCTCGTTCAGCTGTCAGTGCTGCGGATATAGGCCGGACCGCAGCGCGGGCCGTGTCATGCCCGCGCACGCCGTGCGTATCCCACAACCACTGACAGAACTCATCGAACGAGGTATTTCGCACATGACTGCCCACAACTCTGTCCTGCACCGCCGTCTTCGTCGTCGTATGGCGATGGTGAGCACCGTCGCGGCGGGTGGGTTGCTGCTCGCCGCCTGCGGCGGGGACGACATGGAGGGCATGGACCACGGGAGCGGCACCTCCGCCTCCGCCACGTCCACCCCGACGACGGCGGGTGACACCCCGGCGCCCGGCGCCTTCAACGACGCGGACGTCATGTTCGCGCAGATGATGATCCCGCACCACGAGCAGGCCCTGGAGATGTCCAAGCTCGCGGACGGCCGGGCCTCCGACGCGGAGATCAAGACCCTGGCCGCGGACATCGAGAAGGCCCAGGATCCCGAGATCCAGACCATGAAGTCCTGGCTGAAGGCCTGGGGCAAGCCGGAGTCCGCCGAAGAGAGCATGCCCGGCATGGACCACGGATCCGGTGGCATGGACCACGGATCCGGGACGTCCGGAATGATGTCCGAAGAGGACATGCAGAAGCTCGAGGCCGCCAAGGGCGCCGAGTTCGACCGGATGTTCGCGGAGATGATGATCGAGCACCACCAGGGCGCGATCACCATGGCGGAGGACGAGCAGAAGAACGGTCGTGACGCCGCGTCCAAGAAGCTCGCCGCCGACGTCGTGAAGACCCAGTCCGCCGAGGTCGAGAAGTTCGAGAAGATCCTCGACCGGATCTGATCCGGACCACCCACTGACCGCCCAGGGCTCCGAGGCGCGCACCTGAGGAGCCCGGGCGGTCTTCTCCCCATGTCGCCATGACCGTGATCGGCCATTGCCGCTCCGGTGCACCCTTAGGCCCCCGAGGAATCATGAACAAGCGCCCTGCCGCCGTGGCAGCCACTGCCCTGGCTCTCGCCCTTGCCCTGGCCGCCTGCTCCGACAGTGGAAACAGCGAGGAGTCGACCGACAAGTCCGCCGGTGCGGAGACGACAGTGAGCCACATCCATGGTCTCGGTGTGGACCCGACCGACCAGCGCCTCTACGTCGCCACCCACGAGGGCGTCTACACCCCCGATGCCAAGGGGGAGCCCGAGCTGGTGGGCGACAGCAAGGACGACTTCATGGGCTTCACCGTGGCCGACGCGAAGACCTTCTACGCCAGCGGCCACCCAACCTCCGGTGGCAACAGGGGGCTCATCAAGAGCGCCGACGCGGGCAGGACCTGGAAGTCCCTGTCCCTGTCCGGCGAGTCCGACTTCCACGCTCTGGACTTCGCCCACGGCACGGTCTACGGCTACGACTCCACCAACGGCCTGGTCCGCACGACCAAGGACGGCATTTCCTGGATGGACGGGGCCCGGCTCGAAGCCCTGGACATAGCGGTCAGCCCGACGGACCCAGGCGTCATCCTGGCCACGACCGCGGACGGAGTCGTTCGAAGCGGCGACGGCGGGAAGACCTTCGCTCAAGCGCAGAAGCCTGTGATGGCCTTCCTCTCCTGGAGCACGAAGGACGCCCTCTACGGCATCGACACCTCCGGCGGCCTGAACAGCAGTGCGGATGGCGGCATCACGTGGAAGAAGATCTCCACTGTGCCGGGTGGCCGGCCGCAGGCACTCACCGCCGTCGCAGCCGAGCACGTCCTCGCCGCCACTCGGACTGGGGTGTTCGAGTCGAAGGACGGTGGCACAACGTTCAAGAAGCGCCTGGCCGTTACGTCGAGCGACGGCCACTGATCGGTCGAGCGCCGCAGTCTCAGGAGCCTGGCGGGACTCAAAGCGGCGTGACGCAGGAAGGGCGGCGACGGGCGGTCAGGCGGCCATCATGACGAGCATGGCGCACATAGTGCTACCCATGCCGATATGGGCCGTCAGGGCCGCCCCCGGTGACGTGCCCGGCGGGCGACGGCGGCTCCGGTTGCCCCCTGCCGCATGTGCCCGGCGCTTGTTCCCTCCCGGACGGGCCATGTCCCAGACGGAGACGGCCAGGGAGGCGAGGAACACCACGATCGCGTCGGGCAGGGCGAGAAGCCGCCGCGCCCAGCGGCTCCTGCCCGCACCGCGGCCCGCACCCTCCCGCCGGTCGGTGCCGCGAACCCGCGCCCACACGGACGCGACGATCGAGAGCAGGAAGTACACGGCCAGCGCGACAAGAACGACACGCCACACAGAAGCCGAGCCTCCCGCCGCGGCGTTCTCGGTGGCGCCGGCCGTCATGTCGTGGGCGGTCACCCCCGAGGAGTGGTTCATGCCTTCCGCGTCCCCGGCCATCCCCGTCATCTCGTGCGCGGGGGTCCCGGTGGATCCGTGCCCATGTCCGTGGCCCATGCCGGCCATCGAGTGCCCGCCCAGAGCCAGCACCGGCCCGGATTCGGTGCCCGGCATGGCCAGCGTCATGATGACCATGGCGGCACTGCCGATGATGTGATGCGCCCACCGGCGGCCGTGTCGCCAGCCGTGCAGCCGAGCGTGGCGTACGGACAGGGCCACGCTGCCGAGGCCGACGGCGGTGAACCCCGTCACCCACCACAGACTGTGGTCCCCGAAACTGGCGGCCGTCGCGGGCAGGAACATCGCGGCCATGCCGCCGGCCATGAGGACGTCGCCTCCGGCTGCGAACCGGGCCTCGCCGCTGTCGGCAGCGGCCAGTCGGGCTGCGCTCACGAGGGCCACGAGTGTGGCCACCGCCGCCAGCGTCCAGGTCATAGCGGGACTTCCCATTGGTGCCCTCCGCGTCGACCGGCAGTCGCCCGCGCCGTATTCGCGAGCACGTCGACGTGCATCGTCCTCTGGCTGCTGTCTACTGATGCCCTTAGTACGTAGTGGAGCCAAGAGGCGTTCAGCAGAAGGGAGTTCCCGAGGGCCTCAGTGCTGTGGAGGGCGCATGCCGGCGAGGGTGACCGCGACCAGGCGCCGCACGGCAGCCTCGGACGGCAGCGTTCGTGCTGCCGCGAGGGCGCTGAGGCAATAGCGCGTGAGCTCGGCCGGGGGGATGTCGTCCCTGACGTCGTCGGCCCGTGCTGCCTCTGTCACCAGCTCTTGAACCATGTGGTGAAGGTGCTGGTGCGCGGGGGCAAGGTGGTTGCCACTGTCCTGGTGCAGGAAGACGCCGAGGTCCGTGTCGTGGTGGCCGTGCGATGCGTGGGTGATGAGGGCGTAGGCCTCGAGCACCGCTTCGAGGCGGGCGCCGGGGCCGTCGGTGCGGTCCCGGACTTCCGTCAGCTGGGCGAGGTGACCGGCGATCTCGCGCGCGTGCCAGGCATGCAGGATCGCTTCGACGTCCGGGAAGTACTTGTACAGCGTGGCCCGCCCGATACCGACCGTCTCCGCGATCTGAGACATCGTCAGCGACAGCGGGCCCTTCTCGGTCGCCAGGGCGGCGGTGCTGTCCAGGATGGCGTCGCGCACGTCCCGGCGGTGCGCCTCGATCGTCTCGTTCCACAGCTTCGGCACGCGGAAAGCGTACGCGATGCCGACCGTGCGGCACTATGGTTTGACAGCGACAGTATGTATCGATAAATCTGGGGTCGTCCGCACGGCACGCCGCCCAGGCCTGGGCGAGGCAAGGAGACGCTCATGGTTGATCCGTCCCAGGAGCCGGACGCTCGCGACAAGGCCGATGAGGCTTCCGTCAGCGGCCCGAGTGGGGGAGTGCCGCGCTGGGTGAAGGTGTCCGGGCTCGTCGCGCTGGTCGTGGTCCTTCTCGTCGTGGTCATGCTGCTGATTCCGGGCAACCACAGTCCGGGCCGTCACCTCGGGGGACAGGCTCCGCTCGTCGGCGTCGCTGTGACCACCGGTCCGGCAGCAGGAGGCACCGGATGACGATGCCGCCTCGCCTGCGCAAGGCGGCTCTCATCGTGCACGTCACGTCCTCGGTCGGCTGGCTCGGCGCGGTCCTTGCCTTTCTCGCCCTGTCGGTGATCGGTCTGACCAGCCAGGACCCGGTGACGGTACGCGGGGTCTACCTCGTGATGGAGCCGGCCGCCTGGTATGCCCTTGTCCCCCTGGCCTTCGCCGCGCTGCTCACCGGCATCGTCCAGTCCCTGGGTACGCCCTGGGGCCTCTTCCGGCACTACTGGGTCCTGTTCAAACTCCTGATCAACGTGGTTGCCACCGTCGTACTTCTGATCTACATGGGTACGTTCAGGTCGATGGCGCACATGGCAGCCGACCCGGAGGCCGAGCTGTCCTCGGTGCGCAACTTCTCACCTGCCCTGCACTCCGTGCTTGCGCTGGTCGTGCTGCTGCTCGCCACGATCCTTGCGGTGTACAAGCCGCGCGGCGTCACTCCACTCGGGCAGCGGAAGCAGCGGGCGCAGAGGGAGAGCCGTACTGCGCCGGGAGCGGTGTCCGTGCCTCAGGTGTGAGGGGCTGAGGGCGCCACCACTGGGGGCGTCACGGAGGCT
The DNA here is from genome assembly GCF_040656035.1 of Streptomyces sp. NPDC050211. Lineage (NCBI taxonomy): Bacteria > Bacillati > Actinomycetota > Actinomycetes > Kitasatosporales > Streptomycetaceae > Streptomyces > Streptomyces sp. NPDC050211. The sequence continues at coordinate 61,487 of NZ_JBFALC010000010.1, read as the reverse complement.
GTTCCGGGAGTGCGGCTTACCCCCTACGGGTATATTGGCGGGCAGTCGTCTCACCGGGAACTCAGAGGGAAGCGATGACAGCACCGGGAGCCTGGGCCCCGCGGACCTACGCCTCGCACGGCGTCGTCCGCTGGGCGCGTGCCGCCGTCATCGCTCTCCTCGCGGCACTCGCGGTACTGATTCACCACGAGACCGCCGCCGCAGCGATCGGCGCGAACCCTTCGTCCGCCGCACACGTGATGATGCCCGGCATGGTGATGTCGGGTAGCGATGCCGCACCGGCGACGGCCATGTCCGGGCATGGGCGCGCCGGCGCCGCAGCGCAGGCCGCAGAGCCGGCGCCGGCCGCCGTTCCGGCGAAGAGCAGTGCCGACAGCCCGCCCTGCTCGGGCATGACCATGCAGCACTGCGCGACCGCGACCTTCGAGGTCGTGAAGCCGGCGCCACCGACACAGAGTCCGGAGCCGTGGGGTCTCGCCGTGCCCGGAGCTGTCGCTACCGGACCCAAGGCCGCCGGGACAGTGAACCGGGCGCCCCCGGACCTGTCCGCTCTCTCTCAGCTGCGCATTTAGGCCGTGCCCAACGGCTTCCTCGCGCCCCTTCATGCCGAGGAGCCGTCTCAGCACGCCGACTTCCGTATGCGCACTCTGAGACCGAGGACCCCCATGAACAGCATCAACCGCCGCTCCGTCCTGCTCGCCGGGCTCGGCGTCGCCGGCGCAGGCGCGCTCGCCGCCTGCAGCAGCGGCTCCAACGCGACACCCACCCTGGTCAACCCCTCCGGCTCGGCGGTCGCCGCAGCCGAGAAGAAGCGGAAGGGGACCGGCAGGACGCAGCAGGCGACCCAGACCGCCGCGCCCGCCATGCTCGACCTCGGCGGCGGCGTCATGGCCAAGAGCTGGGCCTTCGGCGGCCAGGCCCCCGGCAAGGAGATCCGGCTGTCCGCCGGCGACACCCTGGCCGCCGAACTCTCCAACCAGCTGCCGAACAAGGCCACCACGTCCATCCACTGGCACGGCATCGCCATGCGTAACGACATGGATGGCGTGCCCCCGGCGACCCAGCAGGCTGTCCGCGCGGGTGCCAACTTCACGTACCGCTTCATCGCTGACGCCCCCGGCACGTACTTCTTCCACCCCCACGTCGGCGTCCAGCTCGACCGGGGCCTGTACGCGCCGCTGATCGTCGAGGACCCCAAGGAGCCCCTGTCGTACGACGACGAATGGGTCGTCGTCCTGGACGACTGGATCGACGGAGTCACCGGCACCCCCGACGAAGTCCTCGCCGAGCTGCGGCAGGGCATGGGCGGCATGGAGGGCATGGACATGGGGGAGGACTCCGCGTCCCCGTCCGCCTCGCCCGCCTCCGGCGGGATGCCGATGAAGTTCATGCTCATGGGCGCCGAGAGCGAGCTGCTCGGCGGTGACGCCGGCGATGTGACGTACCCGTACCACCTTGTCAACGGCCGGGTCCCCGCCGATCCCGCCGTCTACCAGGGCAAGCCCGGTCGGCGAGTCCGGCTGCGCATCATCAACGCGGGAGGCGACACCGCGTACCGGGTGGCGCTCGGCGGCCACAAGCTGACCGTCACCCACACCGACGGTTTCCCCGTCGAGCACCAGCAGGTCGACGCCCTGTTGATCGGGATGGGGGAGCGGTACGACGCCCTGGTCACCCTGGGCGACGGCGTCTTCCCGCTCGTCGCGCTGGCCGAGGGCAAGGACGCCACCGGCATGGCTCTGGTCCGTACGGGATCCGGCAGCGCGCCGAAGGCGACCGTCCGCCCGAAGGAACTGAACGGCAGGATCCTGACCGCGTCCCAACTGCGCGCGGACGACGGCGTACGCCTGCGGTCCAGGAAGGCGGACCGGGTACACCGCGTCGAGCTGACCGGCGGCATGGACAAGTACAACTGGGCCATCAACGGCAAGGCGTACGACATGGCCGACCCGGCCGCGAATCCGCTCATGATCGAGGAAGGGCAGCGGGTTCGGCTCGACTTCGTCAACACCACCGAGATGTGGCACCCGATGCACCTGCACGGCCACACCTACCAGCTCGGGGACAGCGGCCCGCGCAAGGACACCTCCATCGTGCTGCCGAAGAAGAAGCTGTCCGTCATCTTCGACGCCGACAACCCCGGTCAGTGGATGCTGCACTGCCACAACGCGTACCACGGAGAGGTCGGCATGATGGCGCTGGTCGCCTACCAGGCCTGAGCGGCGGGCCGTCGACTCGGAGGCATGAGTGGCGCGGTCCGTGGCACGCGGGTCCGTATGAACCACAGAGCCGTCCGTACGGACCACAGCACCCAGTGCACCGAACCGGTCACGGCCGTCTTCACCTGGAAGGTACGCCCCGGTAAGGAAGCCGAGTTCGAACGGTGGACTCACGGCATCACCCGTAGCGCGTCGCGGTTCCCCGGGAACCAGGGTGTCGCCTGGCTACGCCCCGAGGACGGGCACCGCTTCCACGCGGTGGTGCACTTCGCCGACCCGGAGCGGCTGTCGCAGTGGCTGACGTCCCAGGAGCGGGCGGACTGGCACACACGGATCGAGGACATCGCCACCGAAGTCAGCGGCGAGCGGCAGTCGACCACCGGGATGGAGACGTGGTTCAGCCTGCCCGGCACGACGGTGCAGTCCCCGCCCCGCTGGAAGATGGTGCTGACCACGTTCCTCGCGGCCTATCCGCTCGTTCTGCTGATCCAGTGGCTGCTCGTGCCCTACACGACCGGCTGGCCGCTGCCGCTGCGCGCGGTGGTCTTCCCGGCGGTACTGCTGCCGACGCTGACCTATGTGCTGATGCCGCGCCTCAGCCGACTGCTGCGGCTGTGGCTCTATCCGCCGCCCGGGGCGGACCGAAGGTGAATGCCCTCATCCGCTCGGGCGACCGGACGATCGCGCCGCTCACGGAGGCAGCGGCCCGGATCCCGGCCGGCGCCGAGGCCAGGACCGTCGTGGTGACCCGGCTGGAGGGACAAGCCGCCCGGGTGCCATCAGGGCCGCGTGGCGGCGAAGTACGGCATGGAGTCGAGGTTGGTGATCTCGATGTTCTTGCCGGTGCGCGGCGCGTGGATGGCCTTGCCGTCGCCTATGTACAGGCCGTTGTGCTGGCTGTTGTTGTACCAGTAGATGATGTCGCCGGGCTGGAGGTCGGTGCGGGCGACCTGCCGGCCGGCGTTGTACTGCTGGTTGACGGTGCGGGGCAGCGAGACGCCGGCGGCGCGCCAGGAGGCGCCGGTCAGGCCGGAGCAGTCGTAGGAGTTCGGGCCGGTCGATCCCCACTCGTAGGGCTTGCCGAGCTGGGCGTAGGCGAACTCGAGCGCGGTACGGGCTCGTCCGCTGGCGGGACCGTTGTAGGTGGCGGCGCTGTCGCTGCTGCCGGAGGCGCGGTCGGCCTCCGCCTCCGCGGCCTTGAGCTCGGCCCGCTGCTCGGCGGTGAGGCTGTTCAGGAGCTTCTGAGCCTCGCGGAGCTTGCTCTGAATCTCCTGCTTCTTCTCGCTCATCTGCTCCTGGGCCTTGCGGGCCGCCTCGAGCTTCTTCAACCCTTCGGCGCGGGTCTGGGCGAGCTCCCGCTGCTTCTGCTGAAGGCTCTTGAGCAGGGAGATCTGCCGGGAGCTCGTACGATCCAGCAGCTCCGCCTGCTCCAGGAAGTCATCGGGGTCGGCCGACAGGAAGAGCTGCACGCTCGGGTCCAGGCCACCGTCTCGGTACTGTGAGGCGGCTACCGGGCCCATCTCGCTGCGTATCTCGTTGATCTCGGCCTGCTGCTCGGCCACCCGTTCCTGTGCCCTGTTGGCGGCCTTCTGCAGGGCCGCCTTCTTCCCCTGGGCGGTGTTGTACTCCTCGGTGCCGGCCTCCGAGTCGTGGTAGAGCTCCTCGACCTCTTCGCGCACCTTCTCGATGGAGGGCTTCGGTTCGGCCTGGCTCTGTGCCGTGGACAGCAGGGAGAACGCTCCCGCCGAGGCGGCCAGTACGGCGAGCCGGGGACTGCTCGGTGGCTTCGGTCTGCGGTGGGTTCCCATCTTGCGACAACTCCTCTGTGCGCCCACGCGGGCAAGGCACCGTTCCCCGTGCTGTGGCGGCGGCCTCGATCAAGTACGCCAGCAACTTAGTAGCTTCGTAGATACCGTTGCAATCCACGCCGAGAAAGAGCGGCGTTTGCGCCCGGTTTATCCGATGGTGGGTACGCAGCCGAACAGCAGCGGGAGCACCGGCACCACGGCCGCTGCGGCGGCCACCGATCCAAGGAGCGCGACATGCGGTCGCTGCTGCGGGATGAGCACCCGCCTCATGCGGACCACGGCGCTCGGACCGCCCACCGCGAACGCGCCCGCGGGGGCGGCCTTGGCCGCCGCCATCTCGTACAGGGCCGTGGCCAGCACCTCGCGAGACTGGCGGCGCAGTGCCCGGTCGTCGGCGATCATCTCCAGGAGCACTGCGGTCTGCTCCTTGGCGTGGTGGGCGAGCGGAAGTCGTCGGAAGACCCGGGCGAACGCCTCGGTGGCGGCCAGTGCCAGATGGTGGCGGCCCGCGATGTGTGAACGCTCGTGTTCGAGTACGGCATCGAGTTGCCCAGGAGACAGCAGCCGCAGGGCGCCCGCACTGACGACGACACGCGGGTTGTGCCCCGGAAGGCAGTAGGCGGCGGGCAGTTCGTGTTCAAGGATGGTGGCGCGCAAGTGCTGCGAGCGCCGGCCCACCATGTCCAGAACTTCCCGGTGACGGGTGCGAGCCCGTCGGCCAAGGAGCACTTCGCAGACGAAGCAGCCGAGTACCAGAAACACCACCGAGAGCGGCAGGCCGATCGCCAAGCGGTCGATGACGGTCGGGTCGGGCGCGGCGGTCGCGTTGGTCAGCCCGCAGGAATGCAGCACGCCGATCAGGTCGGCGTGCAGGTGCTCGGTCGGGCTGGCGAGGTGGTACGCGGCCAGTGCGACAGCGACGGTGAACGACACGGTCAGCCCGTGCCAGACGGCCACGGCCAAGGCCGGCGCGCGGTGCGGCCAGGCGCTGCGCAGCAGCAACCGCGGTGCGAGGAAACCGACTCCGGCCGCGTAGCCGAGCAGCGCGGGCACCGCGTTCACGACTCTGCCTGCCGCCCCGCCGTGCGCAATGCCTTGCGCAGGGCGCTGATCTCGTCGGGACTCATCTGCTGGACGAAGTGGGCCAGAGCCACCGGACGGTCCTCGCTCGCGCCGAGCGCGTCCTCCATGAGCGCCGCCGCGTACTCCTCACGACTGCGGACCGGCGTGTACAGCCAGGCCCGGCCCTGCTTGCTGCGCAGCAGCCAGCCCTTGGTGTAGAGGATGTTGGTCACGGTCATCACGGTCGTGTAGGCGAGCGGGCGCTCCTCGTTGATGTCGTCGACGATCTCCCGCACCGTCGCCGGACGCTGCCACCGCCAGAGGCGATCCATGATCTCCGCCTCGAGATCCCCCAGCCGCCGCATCGTCGCTCCCTTTCCACTGCAGTACGCAGCGCCATAGTAGAACGAGCCTTTCGGCTACCCCACCCTGCGGTCAGCGTCCCTGGGAGCGGTGCGGTTTGTGGGACCGCGGTGGGGCGTCCTGATGCAGGCGGCCATCGGCGGGATCTCGCTGCCGGCCGCACACACCGGACCTGACTGGCCGACGGCGTGTGGGCACCGCTGAAGAAGCTCACTGGCCGCGCTCGAGCGCCAGGCGCAGGCCGGGGAGAAGGCCGCCGAAAACCAACGCCGGATCCGAAGGTCCTGCGCCGGATGCCGCGCGGGCAGGCGTTCGAGCACATTCCGCGGTGGAAGTTTCGGGAGCCGACGAGCGCACGGCGGCCCAAGCGGCCGCCGAAGCGGAGCGGGCCCGACTGACCAGCGGCGACCCGGTCACCATCGTCGCGGCCCTGGAAGCCGCCTTCGAGGACGCCATCTCCCCAGCGGCACCCATCGACAGCACCGGTACCGCGGTGCAACGGTGATCGTCGCCTTCCCGCCACCGACGATGTGCCGCAGTGCGAGCAGAGCACCACCCCATCCGGTAAACCGACCCTCCGGCGGGGCCGGAGCCGATGGTGATGACCCCGCGTAGGGGGGCGCTCATCACCGAGGTCACGCCTCCTGCGTGGCGTCGATCTCGGCGATCAGCTCCTCGATGCGCGTCTTGATCTCGTCGCGGATGGGGCGCACGGACTCCACGCCCTTGCCGGCCGGGTCCTCCAGGGCCCAGTCGAGGTACTTCTTGCCGGGGAAGATCGGGCAGGCGTCGCCGCAGCCCATGGTGATGACGTAGTCGGAGGCTTGGACGGCCTCGGTGGTCAGCACCTTGGGCTGCTGGTCGGAGATGTCGACGCCGACCTCCTTCATGGCCTCCACGGCGGCCGGGTTGACCTGGTCGGCGGGAATGGAGCCGGCCGAGCGGACCTCGATCCGGTCGCCCGCGAGGTGGGTGAGGAATCCGGCGGCCATCTGTGAGCGCCCGGCGTTGTGGACGCAGACGAACAGCACGGAGGCGAGCGGGGTCGAGGACATCGGTTCTTCCTTCTTCTTGAGCAGGTGTACGGGGCTCAGGTGCTCGGCAGGGAGTCGAGCAGCCCGGTGATGTGGGCGTCGATCTCGTCGCGGATGCCGCGGACGACGTCGATCGGGGCGCCCTCGGGGTCGGTGGTGGGCCAGTCCAGGTAGCGGCGGCCGGGTACGACGGGGCAGGCGTCGCCGCAGCCCATGGTGATGACGATGTCGGCGGCCTGGACGACCTCGTCGGTCAACGGCTTGGGGAAGGCGACCTCACTCAGGGGCACCCCGACCTCGGCCAGCACCTGCCCGACGGCCGGCTCGATCTCGACGGCGGGACGCGTGCCCGCGGAGGAGACGACCACCTGGCCGTGGGCCCGGTGGGCGAGGAGAGCGGCGGCCAGTTGGGAGCGGCCGGCGTTGTGGGCGCAGACGAACAGCACCCGCGGCAGTCCGACGCCCGGCGCACCCTGAACGTGCGCGATGGCGTCGAGCCGGTCCTTCGTCAGGTGCTCGGTCAGCACGATCAGGTGGGTGCGGACGTGGGCGTGCTCGGCGAGGCGCTCGTACGAGTCTGCGATGACGCTCTGGATGGTCTCCGCGGAGAAGTGGCCCCGGTACCGCAGGGCGAGCCGGGCCACGCTGGCTTCGAGGTGCTCATCAGGCAGAACAGGGGGTGAGGAGGACGTCATGGTGACCCCTTTCAAAGGGTCATGGGCCCAACGGGTGTTGGGTGCGGGTCCCGATGATCGGCAAGGATCAGCCCAGACTGGTATCAGTCGTGGGTGATGTGACAGTATCAGCCCATGATGACGTCAGTCGACACTGACCTGATCCGGGTTCTGGCCGACCCCCTCAGGCTCCAGATCGTGACCCTCCTCGCCAAGGAGACCCTCTGCACCACCCACCTGGTGGAGGAGACGGGCGCCCGTCAGACCAATCTCTCCAATCACCTGAGAGTGCTGCGCGAGGCCGGGGTCGTCGAGACGGAACCGTGCGGCCGGTACACCTACTACAAGCTTCGCCCGGATGTCATCGCTTCGCTCGCGGACCAGTTCGCCGACCTGGCCGAGTCCGCCCGCACGGCGGCCGACAACAAGCGGTCCTGTCCCTGATCCCCGCCGCTTGAGGCGACTGCACCAAGGAGTCTTCGTTGACCGCCACCCACGAGTCCGCCGCGGAATCCGTCATACCCGCGGACGAGCCGCAGCCGGCGCCCGGAGCGACACCGCCCCGTACCCCCCTGGTCGCCAGGGCCGCCGCCGAGCTGGTCGGTACTGCTGCCCTGGTGACCGTCGTGGTCGGCTCCGGCATCCAGGCCACCGAGCTGACCCAGGACGTCGGGGTGCAGCTGCTGGCCAACTCGCTGGCTACGGTCTTCGGGCTCGGTGTGCTGATCGTGCTGCTCGGTCCGGTCTCCGGGGCACACTTCAACCCGGCCGTCACGCTGGCCGAGTGGTGGACCGCGCGGCGAGGAGGATCCGGGGTCACCGCGCGGGAGGTCGTGGTGTACGTCCCCGCACAGATCGTCGGTGCGATCGCCGGTGCCGTCCTGGCGAACGCGATGTTCGGCGAACCGCTGGTGGAGTGGTCGACGCATGACCGCTCGGCAGGGAATCTGCTGCTGGGCGAGGTCGTGGCGACGGCCGGCCTGATCCTGCTGATCTTCGGCCTGGCCCGCACCGACCGCCTGCGTTTCGCCCCGGTCGCGGTCGCGTCGTACATCGGCGCCGCGTACTGGTTCACCTCGTCCACGTCCTTCGCCAACCCGGCGGTGACCATCGGCCGCGCGTTCAGCGACACCTTCGCGGGGATCGAGCCGGGTTCCGTGCCGGCGTTCATCGGGATGCAGGTGATCGGCGCCGTGGTGGGGCTGGCACTGGTCTCGCTCATCTTCATGAACGGCCGCACCGCTCCTAGGGCGTGAGTCGGGCGACCCAGGTCGTCGTCGGCGGCGGCCAGGCCGGGCTCGCCGCCTCCGGGGGTCTGTGGGTGTCCCCAGTAAGCACCGCCACCTGCGCCGCCTGAGCATCGAGTTCGTCGACCGTGCAAGGCACGGCCTGACCCCGGCCGCCCCACCCGCCGCCGACTGTGAGGCAGGTTCCCTCGCAGTCGGCGGCGGGCGGCCGTCAACGTGACTCGAGCACGTCGCGGATCACGGGCATGGCGGTGAACACCTTCGGCCACCCGGCGAAGTAGGCCAGATGGTTCAGCAACGCGTCGACCTCGTCGTCAGTGATCCCGGAGTCCATCCCCCTGTTGAGGTGAAAGGTGATTTGGTCCCTCTGGCTGCTCGAGATGAGCGCCACGACGGTGATCAGACTCCGGTCGCGCGGCTTCAGGTCCGGGCGCAGCCACAGATCGTCGAAGAGTACGTCGTCGGTGTCATCGACGACTCCCTGCGAGACGCTGCCGTACTGCTCCTGGACGCTCTTCTCGCGGGCCCGCTCGGCCTCCTGGTCCTGCGGGAGCAGCTCCGGGTCCCGCTCGGGAAGCTGATCGGCGTCGATCCCGTGCTCGTCGAAGACCTCGGCGATCACCGGCACCGCGGCCTTGGCGTTCTGCCAGCCCGCGTAGAACGCGAGGTGGGTGACGGTCTCCGAGATCTCCGCTGCGGACAGCCCATCGTCGAGGGCGCGGTCGGTGAAGCGGCCGAGCTCCGTCGTCTGCCCGTTGGAGATGAGCACCGCGATGGTGACCAGCCCCCTGTCACGACGCGAGAGGCCGTCCTCGTTCCACAGCTGCTGGACTCGTTCCCTGTCGTACTTCGCCAGGGCCGGGGAGACCGACTCGACCTGACCGGTGCGGGAGCCGGGATCGGCCTGGGCGGTGTACCCGACGAGGAGCGTGCCCGCAGCGATCGTCCCGATGAGGGCAAGTGTCCTGGACCTGATCATGCTCGCTGCTCTCGCTTTCCGCCGAGGTACTGGTCGTCGGTGACAGGTTCCAGCCAGTGCACGTTGGTTCCGTCGACGGCGTAGGTGACGGCGGTGTGCGCCATCGCGCTGTCGCGGGTCGCACCGTGCCAGTGCTTGACGCCCGGCGCGATCCAGATGACGTCACCCTCGTGGACGGTGATGCGCTTCTTGCCCCATTCCTGCACCCATCCGGTGCCCTCGGTGATGATCAGGCGCTGTCCGTCGGGATGGGTGTGCCAGACGGTCCGGGCGCGCGCCGAGAACCGCACGTCGGAGGCGCTTTCCGAATTCTCGTCGCCTGTGTACAGGGGCTGGATCGAAACGTCACCGGTGAAATTGTCCGGGGCACCCGCCGTGCTCTCCCGGTCCTTGTCCCGTGACACGACGACCCCCGGATCCGGGGACGTCTTCACGGGCTCGGCCGACGCGGCCCGCGCGGCGGCGGCGCCGGCGGCCGGTCCGGAGTCCGTCGTACATCCGGCGAGCAGAAGCGCGGAGCCCGCGACACCGGCGAGCACGGTTGCTCCGGTTCGTCGAGAGGCCTTTGGCATCGTCACATTCCAATCTGTGTGGGGTTGGTGGGATCGGCCGACGTGTCTGAAGGCCGGTCCCCGGGCGGTGCGGTCAGCCGGACGGGGCCCCGGCCCCCGACCGATCGGTCATCCTCACGGGTTCGGTACCGACCGCGCTGTGTCGCTCGGCCCAGTTCTCCAGAGCCGTACGGCAGGCGTGGTCGAGGTGGTGGAGGCCGGACAGGTCGAGCTCGATCGGGCGGTCCTGGGGCAGCGCCTCCAGACTGTCGAGGATCTTCGGCAGCCGGAGAAAGGTCGCGTTGCCCGACAGGTAGACCTGGATGGGGCCAGCGCTCTTGTCGATGACCTGCGTCTTGAGGTGCGAGGCCTCCCAGGCGGTCTTGGCCACCGACAGGGCCAGACCGATCAGCACGCCCTCGAACATGTTCACCGCGACGATCGCCACGGCGGTGACGACGAGGATCAGAGCCTCGCCGCGGTGGCCCCGCCAGAGGGAGACGATCCCGCGCAAGGGGATCAGCTTCCAGCCCGCGTGGACCAGGATGCCCGCCAGCGCGGGGATCGGGATCAGCGCCAGCGTGACCGGCAGCGCGGCGGCGAACAGCAGCAGCCACACACCGTGCATCACCCGGGACGCCCTGGTCTTCGCGCCCGCCTGGACGTTGGCGGAGCTGCGCACGATGACCGCGGTCATCGGCAGTGCCCCGAGTACACCGCAGACCGCGTTGCCCACGCCCTGCGCCATCAGTTCCTTGTCGTACTCGGTGCGCGGACCGTCGTGCAGCCGGTCCACCGCGGCGGCGCTGAACAGCGACTCCGCGGAGGCGATCAGGGTGAACGCGAGGATCGTGCCGATGATCGCCGGGTTCGCCAGCTCACCGAACGCTTCCGCGCCGGGCGGCTGGATCGAGCCCAGCAGGCCCTGCACCTCCACGGTGGCCACCGGCAGGCTGAACGCCGACGTGGCCAGCGTCGCCAGGACGACCGCGGCGAGCGCGCCCGGCACCGTCCGGGCCTTCTTCGGCAGCCGCTTCCACAGCACCATCACCGCGATGGTGCCCGCGCCGATCGCGAGCGAGGCGAGCGCGGCGGTGGAGCCGAGAGCATCGGCGGCCGCGCCGGGCAGGCCGAGGATCCTGTCGACGCCGGAGGCGGGGGCCGTCAGACCGGCCGCCGCGTACAACTGCCCGGCGATGATCACCAGGCCGATGCCGGCGAGCATGCCCTCGACGACCGAGACGGATATCGCGCGGAACCAGCGCCCCAGCCTCAGGGCGCCCATGGCCAGTTGAAGCAGACCGGCCGCGAGCACGATCACACCGAGCGCGGGCAGTCCGAACTCCCGCACTGCTTCGAAGACCAGGACGGTCAGGCCCGCCGCCGGCCCGGAGACCTGGAGACTGCTGCCGCGCATCAGGCCAGTGACGATGCCGCCCACGATGCCGGTGATCAGACCGAGTTCGGCCGGGACCCCGGAGGCGACGGCCACACCGACGCACAACGGCAGCGCGACCAGGAAGACCACGAGGGAGGCGGCGAAGTCCTGCTTCAGATGAGGAAACTTGGTCATCGCGGTCCTCACAGGGCCTCGAACGCGTCAGTCTCGGCGCTGTGGGCGCGGACGGCCCCCTTGTGCACCTCGTAGTACCAGGCGTGCAGGGACAGTTGACGCTCCTTCAGCTTCCTCTCGATGAACGGGTACGAGCGCAGCCGCAGCAACTGCGTCAGCACATGGGCCTGCACGCCCTCGGCGACCTCCGGATCCCCGGCGGCGCCCGACGGGCGCGGGGTCGCATGCGTGAGCCAGTCCCGTACGGCCGGTACCGCGTCCAGGTCGTCGCGGCGCACCAACGCGCCGACGGCACCGCAGTGGGAGTGGCCGCACACCACGATGTCGCTCACACCGAGGACTTCCACGGCGTACTCGATGGTGGCCGCCTCGCTGGTGGGGTGTTCCGAGGCGTACGGCGGGACGATGTTGCCCGCGGTGCGCAGCTCGAAGAGCTCACCGGGGCGGGCGCCCGTGATCAGGGCCGGTACGACCCGGGAGTCGGAGCAGGTGATGAACAGGGCCTGCGGTGACTGGCCCTCGGCCAGTCGCACCAGTTCCTCGGATTGTTCCGTGGACCGGTGGCCGAAGCCGCGGGCATGGTCGATGAGTGGCTGCATGGCAGATATTCCTCCTGGCGCGCCGTCGGGACGGCGCGTCGGCGTACGTTCGAGCACGGCGCTGGGCAGGCACGGCGATCGGCCGCTCGGTGCCCGCAGGCCGGCTCAGCAGCGGAATACCTGGAGGGATTTGAGGCAGGGCGTGATGGTGTGGGGCGACGCGAGATACCCGGACTTGTGACTCACCGATGGGGGCAGCGCCACGGAGTCGTACACCCGCACGGTGAGCGGGTAGGGCTTCACGTCGGGCTCCGTGCAGACGCGCTGGCGGTCACGGCCGGGCTGCCAGGGGGACGGTTCCGCGGTCTGCCCGTCGTCACTGCAGGTGGCGAACTCGTCCGCGTACTCGTCGAGGACCACGCTCGTGAACCGGTCAGGGGATGCCGGTGCGGATGTGTGGGCGATGTGCGTGGAGGCGCCGGGCGTCAGGGCCGCGAAGAACTGAAGGGCCACCAGGAGCGCAGCCAGGGTGACCATGAACCAGGGAGTCCTGCCGCGCACCATGAGCCTCCTTTCAGCCGTGCGAGTCCACGCGATGTGTGTCTTCAGAACGCTGACAATGGAATTTCGTCCGGAGTTTCATCCAAATGAAGCCTGAATCCAGTCCTCACGCGGCTCGCGTGGTCGCTGTCGGGGATCTGGTAATGGCCGACAATGTGGTCGCGGTCCATGACGCGTGCAGACGTCTTATGCTGCGCTGATTCCATTGCCGGTTGCCTGCGATAGTGCGCGGCGGCGCGGTAGTTGGCTTCCGACGCTGCGGTCCATACGGCGGGTCGGTCATGTGTCCGACTCGGAGCGCACGAGCGCGACGTACATACAGGTCGCTACCTCCCTTGTAGTTACTGACGATGGCATGGTGAAGCGTGCCCGCAGAAGGGGAGAGTTCTCTCCCCCTCGCCGTGGGAACTTCGACGCGAGCCCAGCGTTCGTGCGCTTTGCCCTCGAGGGGGTTGCTGGTGCCCGAAGGTGAGCGCGACCGGGACCTCGAGGCACTCGTCTACGCCTACCAACCGTTCACAGGTTCGCGCTCCGACGGGGCGGGCCTGGGGCGACGTGAAGGTCGCGGATGGCTTCTCGGCCTCATAGCTGTCGACTTGTCCGCCTGGAAGCGCGCCCTGTTGTTGGACGGCGAACTCGCGGATCTCTGTTCTCCGTTGCACAACGCGCTCAGTCCATCAGGCCATGTTGAAGGTGAAGGAGAACTCGGCCGGGCCGGCGTCGAGGTGGTGCTGGGGCAGGACGCCGGGGCCGCAGGAGTGGGTGCCGATGCCGTGCTGGGCGTGGTCGAGGTTGACCCACACCGTGTTGCCGGGCCGCAGGTCGGGGGTGTGCTCGGCGGCGTCGAGCTGCTCGGTGGTCCAGCGGCGGGCGGTGAACCAGAAGGTGGGCTCGCCGTCGATCCGGAGGCCGGAGCCGTGGTCGTCCCTCAGCCGGGCCCAGCGGACGTCGGCCCGCGCGCCGTTCTCCTGCGGCCGTACATACGGGGTCTGCAGGGCGTCCACCGTGGACGACCAGCGCCCGGCGCGGGAGGCGGCCCGGGTGTCGGGGTACGCCTCGCCCGGCCCGCCGCCGTACCACTCGGCCTGGCCGTACGCCGCCGGCAGCCCGAGCCGTACGCCCAGCCGGGGCAGCGGGCAGCTCCACTCGCCCTCCGAGGTGACCGAGACCGTGAGGTGCAGCCGGTCACTGTCGGCGGTCCAGCGGTATTCGGCGTGCAGGCCGAGGTCGGTGGCGGCGGGGGCGACGCGGGTCCGTACGGTCAGCGCCTCGTCGGTCGGCTCCACCGCGTCGAGGCGGTGGCGCATCCGGTGCAGGCCCAGCTTGCGCCAGATCAGGCCGTAGCGGGGATCCGGCTGCCAGGGCGCGCCGTTGTCGTTGTCGGTCGGCGCCCGCCACACATCAAGGCGCGGGCCGGTGACCGGGATGCCGCCGATGTGTGTGAGCGCTCCGCTCGCGGCGTCGAAGATGCCGGGGCCAAGAGCGATGGTGCCGCTGCCGGCCAGGCCCCGTTGGGGACGGGCCGCCGGGGCGGTCCGCGGGCGGCTCACCTGTCCTCGGGTGTCGGCGCGCACGGTCCACAGCGCCTCGCCGGCGCGGTCGGTGGTGGGCGGCTCGGGGAGCTTCAGCTCCGCGGACTCGCCGGGTGCGACCGGCGGCACGGACAGCGGGCCGTCGGCGACGGTCAGGCCCTCGATCTCGTACGACCAGACGAAGGCGAGATGCGACAGGTCGGCGAAGTCATGGGTGTTGGTGATCCGGAGGGTGCCGGCGGGGCCGTCGCCCTCGATGCGGACCGGCTCGATGACCTTCTTGTACTCGGTCAGGCCCGGGGAGGGGGTGCGGTCGGGAAAGAGCAGTCCGTCGCAGACGAAGTTGCCGTCGTGGAGCTCCTCGCCGAAGTCGCCGCCGTAGCCGTATCCGAGCTCCGGGTGGGCGATGCCGTGGTCGATCCACTCCCAGACGAAGCCGCCCTGGCAGCGCTCGTGCGTCTCGAAGAGCCGCTGGTACTCGCTGAGTCCGCCGGGGCCGTTGCCCATGGCGTGGGCGTACTCGCAGAGGATGAAGGGCAGGGCGCGGCGGCGGGCGTCCAGCTCCGGGTCGTCCAGAGGGGGTTCCGCACGGCGGCCGATGAGGTCCACCTCGGCGTGCTCCGGGTACATCCGCGAGTAGATGTCGGTGTCCGCGCAGGACGGGTCGCCCTCGTAGTGGAGGGGCCGGGAGGTGTCCCGTCCCCGGATCCAGTCGGCCATGGCTGTCAGGCCCCGGCCGGTGCCGCATTCGTTGCCCAGTGACCACAGGACGATCGAGGGGTGGTTCTTGTCGCGCTCGACCATCCGCCCGGCCCGGTCCAGCAGGGCCGGGGTCCAGCGGTCGTCGTCCACCGTATTGCCGCGCCAGCCGAGGTCGACGAAGCCGTGGGTCTCCAGGTCGCACTCGTCGATCACCCAGAGGCCCAGCTCGTCGCAGAGGTCGAGGAAGGCCGGGTGCGGGGGATAGTGGGAGGTCCGCACGGCGTTGATGTTGTGCCGCTTCATCAGCAGCAGGTCCTGGCGCATCGTCGCGAGATCCACCGTCCGGCCGGTCTCCGGATGGAACTCGTGCCGGTTGACGCCCCGGAAGAGGATTCGCCTGCCGTTGACCTTGAGGACTCCGTCCTCGACGACGACCGTGCGGAAGCCGATCCGCAGCGGGATCCGCTCGCCCTCCGTGACCAACTCGCCCTCGTACAGCCGCGGCAGCTCCGCCGACCACGGTTCGACGGGCAGCGTCACAGTCTCGCCCGTCGCGATGTCGATGCCCAGACCGGGCAGGGTGACGCGCCCGCCCGGCTCGCTGTCCACCCGCATGGTGCCGGAGCCGTCGCGGTGGTCGTAGGAGGCGTGCACAAAGAAGTCACGCACCGCGCCCTCGGGCCGGTGCAACAGCGTCACGTCCCGGAAGATGCCGGGCAGCCACCACTGGTCCTGGTCCTCCAGATACGAGCCCGCGGACCACTGGTGCACCCGTACCGCCAGCACATTGCCCGCCGGTCGCAGCAGCCCGCCGACGGAGAACTCGTGCGGCAGCCGGCTGCCCTGGAAGACGCCCATCTCCTGCCCGTTGAGCCAGACTCGGGCGCAGGACTCCACGCCCTCGAAGCGCAGCAGCGCGTCACCGCCCGAGGCCGCCGCCGGCCAGTCCTCGGGCAGATCGAAGGCGATCCGGTGGTCGCCGGTCGGGTTCTCCGTCGGCACCCGCGGCGGGTCGACCGGGAAGGGGTAGACCGTGTTGGTGTACGCGGGTGCTCCGTGACCGTGCATCACCCAGTGGCCGGGGACCGGCAGTTCGTCCCAGCCGTTGTCGTCGAACTCCGGGCGGGCGAAGGACTCGTCCTCCGTCGTCGCGGTCGGGGACAGCCGGAAGCGCCAGGTCCCGTTGAGGCTCAGCCGGTGCGCGTCCGAGGTGCTGGTCCATGCGCGGGGTGGCAGGGCACCGCTGCCCGGCGAGACGTCCTCGTAGTAGGGGAGTCCGGCGAAGTCGATCGTGCTCAATCCTGCTCCTCGGTCAGCCCTTGATCGCTGCCCGCGCACTTCCAGAACTGGACCAGCCGGCGCTGGAGGAAGACGAAGACCAGGACAAGGGGCAGTATCGATACGGCGGCTGCCATGAAGGTCAGATGGATGGTGACGGGCTGTGCGGCGAGATACGCAGCCGGCGGTGAACCCAGGGGGCGTCACCCGCCGCCATCGAGATCGGTGCGCTGGCGGAGCACCCGGAGCCCGTGGCCGAGGAGTTGCATCTCGTACAGCTTTCCGCGTGCGTTGTTGAAGGGGCGGTGGAGCACCATCATCAGCCGGCCGTCGAAGGTGTGGAACAGCATGCCGTGGCCGCTGTCGTTCCGGACCAGCGGTCGGCGCTGACTCCACGGCCCCTTGATGTCGCCGGACTTCGAGACGGCATAGGTCTGCACATAGCTGCCGCCGACGGTGCCGTCCGGGTTGGCCGAGTTCTTTTCGTACGTCGACCACAGCATGATCAGGGATTTGTCAGGGCTGCGGTACAGCTGCGGGCCGTCGGTGACATAGGGCGGGAGCTGGTGCGGGACGCCGCTGGGGATCTGCTCGGTGAGCCAGAACGCGTCCGATGCCTTGAACAGGTAGGTCGGATCGCCGACGGCCTTCGACAGGTCCGGAGCCAGCCGGATCGCTTCCATGGTTCCGTCGATGGTCTGCAGCCACTCGTGCGCGTACACCATGTGCGGCTTCCCGGACTCGTCGACGTAGAGCGTCCCGTCGAGGGCCATGAGGTTCTCGGGCGTGGTGGGGCGTGACGGGTCGATGACGGTGAAGGGCCCCAGCAGCGAGTCGGAGACAGCGATGATCGTGCCGCGCATGTAGTTCCCGATCGGGAACGGCGTGCCCCATTGGTTGGGTGGCGGGACCGGAAGCGGTTTGTTCTGGTTGTGCAGGGTGGTGAACAGGTAGTACTTGCCGTCCCATGCGTGCACTTCCGGCGCCCATCCGCCGTCGGTCGTCCAGAGTCCCTTCTGGTCGGCGGCGAGGAAGACCACGACGGGGCGCATCCAGTCGCGCAGGTTGTGGCTGCGGTAGACCATCGTGCCGGTGCCGTCCACGCCCGATACCGACCGGTCGTTGGACGTGTAGAGGTAGTAGGTCCGGGTCTTGTCGTCGGCGACGATGAACGGGTCGTGCAGGGGCATGTCGGGGAGCCGCATGAGATCGGCGTCAGCCGCGGTCGAGGACGTCGTTGACGCGCCGCCGGCGGAAGTCGACGCGGATGACGGTGACGCCGCGCCGAGGACGGTTGCGGTGGCGGCCGCACCAGAGGCGGCGATGAAGCTACGTCGGGATCCTGGCATGGCAGTTCAGCCTTTCGGTGGGTGTGGGAGGCGAGCGCTCCCTGATCCGGCGACAAATCCATGACGTATGGCATGGCCGGCATGGCCCTTTGGGGCGGGCCGGCTGAGGCGATTGGATCGCTGCGATCAGACGTGTGACCGTTGCGATGGGTGAGAACGTGACGATGAAGTGCGCCGTCTAGCTGGGGGAGGACGGTGGGGGTGCGGTCGAGCCCCGGACGACGAGTTCGACCGGTGGGTCGCTCGCCGGTGGCATCTGGGTGTCGGGCTTTTCGATGGCGTGGACGAGAAGCCTGAGGCCGTCTCTGGCCGCGGCGTCGAACGGCTGGCGCACGGTGGTCAGGGGCGGGGTGACGTGGGCGAAGACGGGGTTGCCGTCGAAGCCGACGACGCTGACGTCGTGGGGCACGCGCCGACCGGCTTCCGTCAGGGCGTGGATCAAGCCGATCGCCATGTCGTCGCCCGAGACGAAGACCGCGGTCACCTCGGGGTCGGCGGCCAGTTCGCGGCCCGCCAGGTAACCGGAGTCGGCCGACCAGTCGCCTTCGACGAGGGGCGGTTGGTGCCTGCCGCGTGCCGCCAGGGCTGCTCGCCATCCCTCGACACGGTCCCTGGCGGCGTACCAGCGCAGCGGTCCGGCGACGTGGTGGACGGTCTGGTGTCCCAGATCCAGCAGGTGGTCCGTGGCGGCCCGCGCCAGCAGATCGGCGCCGACCCCTGCGGTCACCGCTCGAGGGCCGCCGAAGGCCGGTGGTGCGCCGAGGAAGAGGACCGGCACGTCGACGCGGACGGACACCTCGCCTTCCACAATGGGTTCGGAGACGATGATGCCGTCCACGCCCTGCTCCAGGAGGGAGTCCACGGAGCGGGCGATATCGTCCGGTTCGCCATCCAGTGTGTTGACCACTCGGAGTGCGTACCCGGAGTCCCGGACGGCTTTCTCGATGGCCACCTGCAATGAGGCGGGTCCGTACCCGGCCGTCCCCAGAGCGACCACACCGATGGAACGTGTTCGTCCGGACGCCAGTGTTCGAGCCGCGTTGTTCAGCCGGTAGCCGAGTTCCTCGGCGGCTTCGATGACGCGACGCCGTACGTCGTCGGAGACGTAGGGCTCGTTGTTGAGGACCCTCGACACAGTCTTGCGTGAGACGCCGGCCAGTTGCGCGACATCGGCACTGCGAGGCACAGAGGGGCTTCCACCTCGTCCTGCCACTCGTGTCATGGTGTCTCCTCTGGCCGAGCGCGGGAATCCCTCGAGGTCCGCTGTATGACCGCGCGGTCATTGTCTACGCAGTCCGAGATCGCGCGTCAAGGGTGTGCGCATGGCTTCCTTCAACCGCGCGCCCTCGCGGAGAAGTAGGGAGTCAGGTGTCGGGCGACGCCCTGGCTGCGGCGCAAAACTGCTTCTGACCAGCGCATCCGCACCTCCGAAGTGTCGCTTGTCGCCGAGAAAAGTCCCGCAGGAGGGGAGTGGTGCTGTGCGTTCTATTGACGCGTTCCCCTCCGGCTGCGTAGATATGACCGCGCGGTCAGTGACCGCGCGGTCATACAGTCGATCTCGCCTGATGCAGGCATACGCCGTCGGGAGACTTCATGGCACGAGTAGTGAGACGGAGCGCGTGTCCTCAACAACGAGCCCTACGTCTCCGACGACGTACGGCGTCGCGTCATCGAAGCCGCCGAGGAACTCGGCTACCGGCTGAACAACGCGGCTCGAACACTGGCGTCCGGACGAACACGTTCCATCGGTGTGGTCGCTCTGGGGACGGCCGGGTACGGACCCGCCTCATTGCAGGTGGCCATCGAGAAAGCCGTCCGGCACTCCGGTTACGCACTCCGAGTGGTCACCACACTGGATGGCGAAGCGGACGATATCGCCCGAGCCGTGGACTCCCTCCTGGAGGAGGGCGTGGACGGCATCACCGTCTCCGTACCCATCGTGGAAGGCGAGGTTCCGGCCAGAGCCGATGTGCCGGTCCTCTCCTGGGCGCACCGCCGGCCTTCACCTCGGCCCGGACCGTGACGGTGGGTGCAGGCGCCTATGGACTGGCGCGGGTGGCCACCGATCACCTGCTGTATGCCTCCAAGGACCTGATCGAGGGGGACTGGTTACCCACCTACGGATGCACGGCAGGCCGCGAGCTGGTTGCCGACAGCTCCGTGATCCCCGTGTGCCGGAGGACATCAGCGTCGTAGATTCGACGGCAACCCCGTCTTCGCCTACGTCACTCCTGCCCTGACCACCGTGCGGAGCCGGAGACCGACCTGCCTCCGGCGAGTGAGCCGCCGGTCGAACTCGTCGTCCGTGCTTCGACCGCACGCCCGCCGACCAGGAAGGCACCGGCACGCGGGCGGCGCACAGCCTCCCGCTCGAACGGCTCGGCACACGCACCCCCGATCGGGGACGAACCGCCCACCACCGACTGACGGCACTCATCGGCCCTAGGGCTTGTGTCGGAAGTGGGCGCCTGCCGGGCGACGCCTGGCACGCTCCCCACTGCCTTTGAGGCGTGGGAGGTGCCCCCACTCGCCGCACCAACACAGTCATCAGCTTCCCCCACTCTCGGCCTCGCTCGCCCGAGCGGCACCCGCTCACTTCCGCTGTACGGCACGTGACACGCGTGCCGGTCACAGATCGCGCGACGCAGACACGCAGACCCGAACATGGCGACCCCGATGCCCTGGTAGCGACGTCCGCGCCTCACCCCTCCTCACCCCTTCTCCCTACCCACCCCTGCGACGCGCCCTCGCAAGGCGCTCCGTTTCACTGCCCCTCGGCGGGAGTTCACCATGCCTCGATCCTTCGTTCCCACGTCCTCCATGAGCCGTCGGCGGTTCCTCGCCGCGACCGGCGCGGTGTCCCTCGGCGCCGCGCTCGCCGCGTGCAGCGGTGACAGCGACTCCGGTTCCTCCTCCGCCGAGCCGGTGAGTCAGGCCGAGATCGACAAGGCGATGAAGACGCCGACCGAGCTGACGTTCTGGACCTGGGTCCCGGACATCCAGCAGGAGGTCGCGCTCTTCGAGAAGAAGTACCCCGCGATCAAGGTCAAGGTCGTCAACGCCGGCCAGGGCGTCGCCCACTACACCAAGCTGCGCACCGCACTGAAGGCCGGAACCGGCGCACCGGACATGGTGCAGATCGAGTACCAGGCGATCCCCACCTTCACGATCACCAACAGCCTGCTGAACCTTGCCCCGTACGGCGCCACGGCGCTGAAGGAGCAGTTCGTCGACTGGACTTGGGGACAGGTCAGCGGACCGGGCGGCGAGGTCTGGGCGATACCCCAGGACACCGGACCCATGGGGATGCTCTACCGCAAGGACATCTTCGACAAGCACGGCATCCAAGTGCCCACGACCTGGGACGAGTTCGCGGCCGCCGCACGCAAGCTCCACAAGGCCGACCCGGACGTCTACCTGACCAACCTCGCGGCGAACGAACCCGCCGCCTGGCACGGCCTGTTGTGGCAGGCGGGCGCCAAGCCGTATGCGATCTCGGGCAAGAGCAATCTCTCCATCAGCGTCGACGACGCCGTCTCCAAGAAGCTCGGCGAGTACTGGGGCGGGCTCGCGAAGGAAGGCGTCATCAGCACCGACCCGGACTTCGCCGACCCCTGGTACGCCGGGTTCAACAAGGGCAAGTACGCCACCTGGCTCACCGCGGCCTGGGGCCCGTCCTTCCTGTCCGGCTCGGCCAAGTCCACCTCGGGCAACTGGCGGGCGGCGCCGCTGCCGCAGTGGGACGCCGCCAAGCCGGTCTCCGGCAACTGGGGCGGCTCCACGACCGCGGTCACCGCGGCCACCAGGAACAAGATCGCGGCGGCGCAGTTCGCCCAGTTCCTCAACAGCGACCCGGCCAGCGCCAAGATGTTCGCCACCCAGCAGTTCTTCTTCCCGGCGACCAAGGCCCTGCTCGCCGACGCGAGTGTCACCGGCAGCGCGCCCGAGTTCTACGGCGGCCAGAAGGTCAACCAGATCTTCGCCGACATCAGTGAGACGGTCTCGCCCGAGTTCCAGTGGCCGCCGTTCCTCGACCAGGCGGTGACCGACTGGACCGAGACCGTCGGCAAGTCCCTCGCCGACAAGTCCGACACCGTCGCCGCGCTCGGCACGTGGCAGTCCCGGCTCACGGCGTACGCCAAGAAGCAGGGCTTCACGGTCGAGGGGACCTGAGATGGCTGCCACGACCGCGGCCTACGCCAGGACGTCGCGCCGAGATGGGCCGTCGGCGGGGGGGCGGGGCGGCGCGGGGGGGCCGCGGGTGGTAGCCCCGTTCCTGATCCTCTTCCTTCTGTTGTTTCTTGCCCCGCTCGGTTACGCCGCCTACCTGAGCCTCTTCCAGGAACAGCTCATCGGTGGCACCGTCTTCGTCGGCCTGGACAACTACGTCACCGCCCTCAAGGACCCGCAACTCCTCCACGGTGTCGGACGTGTGGCCCTGTTCTTCGTGATCCAGGTGCCGCTGATGCTGCTGCTGGCCCTGCTGTTCGCGCTCGCGCTGGACAGCGGCCTGCTGCGCCTTGCCCGCGTGATCCGGCTCGGCATCTTCGTGCCGTACGCGGTCCCGAGCGTGGTCGCCGCGCTCATGTGGGGCTACCTGTACGGCCCCGACTTCGGCCCGTTTGCCCAGCTGAGCCGCAATCTCGACCTGCCGGCCCCGCAGTTCCTCAGCGAGAGCTGGATGCTGGGCAGCCTGGCGAACATCGTGACCTGGGAGTTCGTCGGCTACAACATGATCATCCTGTACGCGGCCCTGCGGACCATCCCGCACGACCTGTACGAGGCTGCCGCCATGGACGGCGCGGGAGCCTGGCGCATCGCCTGGTCGATCAAGCTCCCCGCGTTGCGGCCCGCTCTTCTGCTCACCCTGCTGTTCTCGGTGATCGGCAGCTTCCAGCTGTTCAACGAACCGAGCCTGCTGATGAAGATCGCCCCCGACGTCATCAGCAGCTCTTACACCGCCAACCTCTACGCCTACTCCCTCGCCTTCACCGGCCAGCAGGTCAACTACGCGGCCACGGTGTCCTTCCTCCTGGGCCTGGTCATCGTCATCGCCTCCTACGCCGTGCTGCTCACCGCGAACCGAAGGAGGGAAAAGTGACGACCACCATGCCGAAGGCCACGACCGCACCGGCCGACGGCCCGGCCCCCACCGCACCGAAGCGGCGCCGGTCCGCAGCTCCCCGCCGCAGCACCCCGCTGACGATCGCCATGCTGGCGGCCCTGGCGTACTTCCTCCTCCCGCTGTTCTGGCTGCTGGTCGCCTCGACCAAGAACACACAGGACCTGTTCAACAGCTTCGGCCTGTGGTTCTCCGGCGCCCCGCAGCTGCTGGACAACATCAGCCAGACCTTCACCCAGGACGACGGCGTCTTCGTCGACTGGCTGCTCAACACCGCCGTGTACGCCGTCGTCAGCGCGGTCGGCGCGGCGATGATCGCGGCCGCCGCCGGCTACGGCTTCGCCAAGTTCCGCTTCCGCGGCGACCGGGCCGCGTTCAACCTCGTACTCGGCGCCATCATGGTCCCGGCCACCGCGCTGGCGATCCCGACCTATCTGCTGTTCGCCGAGGTCGGCCTGGTCAACACCCCGTGGGCGATCATCCTGCCCTCCCTCGTCAACCCCTTCGGCCTCTACCTCATGCGCGTCTACGCGGCCGACGCGGTCCCGGACAGCCTCCTCGAGGCGGCCCGTATCGACGGGGCGGGGGAGGGGCTGATCTTCTTCCGGATCGCCCTGAGGCTGCTGGCCCCCGGCCTGGTGACCGTCCTGCTCTTCACGCTCGTGGCGACCTGGAACAACTACTTCCTGCCGCTGATCATGCTCAGCGATCCGAACCTGTACCCCATCACGGTCGGCCTCTCCTCCTGGGCCGCCCAGGCGCAGAACGGCGGGGCCGGCGCCAGCAGCGACATGCTCCCGCTCGTCGTGACCGGCTCCATGATCTCCATCGTGCCGCTCGTCATCGCCTTCCTCATGCTCCAGCGCTACTGGCAGAGCGGTCTGGCCACCGGAAGCGTCAAGCAGTAACGCCCCCTGATCGACGACTTCGCCCGAACCATCACCCCTGGTCATCCCTCAGAGGAGAGGCAATGCAGACAAGAAGACTTGGCAAGGCGCTGGGAACCTTCGTCGCGGGTTCAGCGATGCTGGGCCTGACCATGAGCAGCGCGCAGGCGTACAACCCGACGGGCGGGATCCTGTACCAGCTCGGAAATGAACCGTGCCTGAAAGGGCGGGGCAACTGCGCGATCTACGTCAAGTCGGCGCAGCTGCCGGGCGGACGTCTCGTCGCGGCATACGAGAAGGCCACGGTCGTCCCGGAGACGGGAAGCGCCGACCGAGAGACGATACCGGTCCACAAGAGCGACGACTACGGAACGTCGTGGCAGCCGCTGTCGGAGGTCAAGGCTCCGGCGTATCTCTCCAGTGACCCCAAGTACGCGAAGTACAAGAGCAACTGGGGAGCGCCCTTTCTCTACACGCTTCCGCAGGACGTCGGCGACCTGAAGAAGGGCACGCTGCTCCTCGCGAGCGTCGTGACGGGCGACGACCACTACTACCTCGAGCACAAGGCGGCCGACCCGAACTGGACGCCGTCCAACGACGGAGACCGCAGTGACATGGCGCTCGCCCTCTACTCCAGCACGGACGAAGGCGAGAGCTGGAAGGTCCTCAACGTCATCGCGACGGGCGGCTGGCAGGGCGGCAGCGCGGGCGCGGTCGGCAAGAACGTCGCCAACGCGAACACGTACAAGCAGGTGGATCCCCTCTGGGAGCCGTACCTGATGGTCCACGACGGCCAACTCGTCTGCTACTACTCCGACGAGAACGACTACCTCGGCTTCGACCCGGTCACCGGTGTGCCGAAGCTGGATCCGGACAACGACACCGCCCCGGACTCGCACGGCCAGATCCTCGTCCACAAGACCTGGAACGGCCGCAGCGCGCAGTGGAGCGAGCCCGTCGTCGACGTCGCCGGCCTGACCCAGGACATGGGAGGCGGCAAAACGCAGATCGGAGGCGGCCGGCCGGGCATGACGACCGTCGTCCCGACGACGGACGGCAAGTGGCTTCTCCCGTACGAGTATTGGGGCGGCGGAACCAACACCCGGTACGTGATCGCCGACGACCCGCTGCAGTTCTACCGCGGCTCCACGGACGCTCCCGTCACCTCACTGCCGGTCGACGCCGGTTCCCGCCCTCTCGCGACGGGCGGCAGCCCGGTCGTCATCAACCTCCCCGACGGGCGCCTGGTGTACAACGCCGCCGGCAGTGGCAACGTCTGGGTCAACGAGAGAGGACGCAGCGACGGCGTGTGGAAGGAGTACCAGACGAATGCGCCTGCCTCCTACACCCGCAATCTGCAGTACGTCGAGGGCACCGGCCGCATCTCGATCCTCAACCACCAGGGCACCTCGACGATCCGGTACTCCGAGGTCGACCAAGGCCGCTCGGACGGCGCCTACTACCAGCTCGTGAACCGTAAGACCGGCGAGGTCATCGGCACCGGCGGCAAGACCAACGACGCCAACATCGGCAACGGGGACGTTCCCGACGTCCGCCTGGAGGACGCCGGTTCGGCGGCGAACAAGGACACCCAGTACTGGCACGTGGTTGCCGCGCCGAAGGGCGGCACGACGCTGCTGAACAAGTCCGGCGGCCGTATGGCAGGCATCTGGACCGGGAACGCGACGGTCGGCCAGAGGATCGGCCAGTGGGTCGACAACAGCCCTACGGGCGTCTGGAACCTCATCAAGACCGCCGACGGGCACTACAAGTTCCAGGCTGCCAGGAACACCAACGTGTACTTGACCGGCGCATCCGCCGGTGCGCCGCTGACCCTGCAGAACGCGGTCGCGGACGGCTCGCAGGAGTGGCAGCTCGTCCAGCAGGCGCCGACCTCCGCGGACTTGACGAAGGACAGGCGGTCGAAGCGCCTGACCGCGAGCAGCGTCGGGAGGAACGCCACCCTGTCGCTGAACGCCGCCACCTCGGACCCCGCGGGCACGGCCCTGCACGCCAACACGACGGGCCACGCCTACGCGTTCGCAGCCAACGGGAAGGCCACCGACCTCGGTCCGGTCTCCTTCGACGAGGACCAGATGGGCAGCGTGACGCTTCCGGCGACGATCGCCGGCGGGAGGAAGATCAAGATCGCCGTGGTCTTCGACGACACACCGCTGTTGTGGGACGCGACCACCGTGCGGCCCGCCCCCACCGAACGCTAACCGGTGGCTTGGGGTGAGCCGACTCGTCGGCTCACCCCAACCTCAGCGGTGCAGTGCCCTCATCCTGGGAGAAAATTGACCCTCCTTTGCTGGGCGCTTGTTGAGGTTCACTGGCCGCGGCACATCCCAAGACCTCTCGAAGGAACGGCTCGGCATGCACTTCAACCCGATGGCCGCCCCCGCGGCTCGTCAGAGCGCCCGTCTCGTCAGGCTGGCGGCCGCGTCCGTGGTCTCCGCGGCGATACTCACCTTGTTCTCGGCGGGCGCCGCGCAGGCGCATCACGGGTTCGACGACTTCGACACCGATCGCCTCTACTACATAGCGGGTACCGTCTCGCAGGTCCGCTGGGGCGACCCGCACTCCTACTTCACCGTGACCGTCGACGGAGATCTCCCCGCTGACACCCCCGAGCGCGATCTGCCCGAGGGACTGCGCGACGCCCCCGACAGCGACCCGATCAACGCCGCACCGTCCTTCAGCGGGTCTCACGACGAGCTGGAGGTCACCATCGCGCCGCCGGGCTTCACGGGGATGTGGGGCCTGGACCGCGAACTCGAAGACGGCGAGCGGATCGAAGCCGTCGGTTACGTCGGCTGGAGTCACACCGACGAGTTCCGTCCGGTCGTGTTCTGGTACGAAGAGGGCAAGCCCGTCAACCAGGTGCTCAACGAGGAACTCCCGGCGACGCCGCTGCCGGTCCCGTATCCGGAGGGCGACGGGGCGTCCGCCGACGCCGACCAGGACTCCCCGTCGGCCGCAGCGGACTCCGAGGGCACGTCACCGACCGTGGTGTGGGCCACGCTCGGTGGCGTCCTGGTCGCCGGCATCGCAGGTGGAGTCTTCTACCTGCGTCGACGCTCGTCCCGGGCGTGACGGCCGTCGTCATGGACAGTGTCTTCTCCTGGCTGGAGGACAGTTGGTTCGCCGAGGCCGTCCGTGGCACGGCCTACCTCTACCCGGTGCTCGAAAGCGTCCACATCATCGGCATCGCCCTCCTCATCGGCCCGGCCGCAGCATTCGATCTTCGGCTGCTGGGGCTCGGGCGGCGGACACTGCGGGTGACGACCGCGGCCCACCACCTGCTCCGCCTGTCACACCTCGGCTTCGTGATCGCGGCGGTCACCGGCGTGGCCATGTTCGTGCCCGGCGCCGGCCTCATCGCCGACCGCGGCAGCGCTCCGTGGAAGCTCGGCCTCATCCTGCTCGCAGGACTGAACATCCTGATCTTCCATCGGCGGACCTACCGCAACGTGGCCGACTGGGACATGGAGCAGCCGACGCCTGTCGCAGCCCGGTTCGCCGCGGTCGTCTCCCTCACCTCGTGGTCGGGAGTCACGATCGCGGGCAGGCTCCTGGCCTACACCTGACGCCGCCACAGCGGCACGCCGCACCGCGACCGCCCTCAGGTTCGAACGGCTCACGGGGGCGTTCGTCACACGCCAGGCCCATCCCGTCGCCGTAGCTCCCGGGCGGCGCAGGGGTCTGGAAGACGGTGCCGCAGTCCTGGCATGTCCGGCGCCGCAGATCGGCCCGGCGCCGCGCGTCCCGGTCCCCGGTACACGCCGCACATCCCCCGTCGTGGACGGGGGTGAACTTGCCTGCGGAGCGGGCCTGTTCCAGAGCGGTCGCGCCGGGGAAGGCGCCGGGCGTGCCCTTGGCGATCAGCCGCTCTGTGCCGGGCGACTTCCTTGCGGCGTCGAGGCGCGCAGTGCGCGCTACAGACGTCAGTCCGCTGTGCCGCTCAGCAGTGCTTCGAGCTCGGTGGCGGCGTTGGCTCCGTCTTCGAGGAGGACCCTGTTCAGCAGGGCGGGCAGTCGGCGGGCCGGTAGGCCCAGGAAGGGGCCCAGTCGCCGGGCCACTTCTGCCGAGTCGCTGCCCAGGCCGTGCCGGGACAGGACGCCGGCCGTCTGCTCCCAGAGCCGGGCGTCGTCCATCAGGTCCCGCACAGTGGCTACATCGGACGATGCCGAGGCGGGGCAGGGATCCTCGGTGGTCCAGGTGTGTGTGCCGTGAGCCACGGTCACCGGCGGCTGCCCGGAACCGGGCAGGTGGACGGTGGCCCGTGCCCCCACGGGCACGACCACCTTCAGGTGGAAGCGGCCGTCCTCGCGCCGCCAGCCCACCGACGCCTCGCCGTACGGGGTGAGATGCACGGCCGCGGCGTGGGTGAGCGACCGGTGTGGCAGTGGGCGCACGGTGATGTCCCGGTAGCCGGGCGCGGCGGGGGCCAGTCCGGCCACGGTGCGGTGCATCCAGTCGGCGACGGCTCCCAGCGCGTAGTGGTTGAAGGAGGTCATCTGGCCGGGGTTGACCGTGCCGTCGGGCAGCATGCTGTCCCAGCGTTCCCAGACGGTGGTGGCGCCCATCGTCACGGGATACAGCCAGGAGGGGCAGCCCTTCTCCTGCAGCAGCCGGTGGGCGAGGCCCGGGTGGCCGGCGGCGGTGAGCGCGTCCGTCATCAGCGGCGTACCGACGAATCCGGTGGCGATCCTGAAGCCGTTCGTGCGGACGAGGTCGGCGAGCCGGTGTCCGGCGGCCTCGCGCTGCTGGGGGGAGGTCGGCAGGTCCCATTGCAGGGCCATGGCGTATGCGGTCGGCGAGTCGCCCAGGATCCGGCCCGCCGGGGTGACGAACGCGCGGGCGAATGCCTCCCGGGTCCGCTCGGCGAGCGCGGAGTACCGAGCGGCCTCCTCGGAGCGGTCCAGTACCTCCGCGGTGCGGGCGACGATGTCCGCGCACCGGACCAGGCACGCGGTGGCGACGACGTCCGCGGGAGTGCGGGCGGCGAACGGGTCGTCGGGCGGTGCGGTGGGGTCGAGCCAGTCGCCGAACTGGAAGCCGCCCGCCCACACGCCGTCGGTGGTGAGCGAGGTGATCTTGTCGACCCAGGCGCGGGCGCTGGTGAACTGTCGCTCCAGGATGCCGCGGTCGGCGTACCGCTCATACAGCACCCAGGGCACCACCGGCGCCGCGTCGCCCCAGGCCGCCGCGGTCGGGGCCGCGTTGTCCAGGACGTCGGGGATCACCCAGGGCACCGCGCCGTCGGGATGCTGGTCGGAGGCGAGGTCGGCGAGCCAGGAGGACAGGAAGCCCGCGGTGTCGAAGAGGAAGGCGGCGGTGGGGGAGAAGACCTGGATGTCGCCGGTCCAGCCGAGCCGCTCGTCGCGCTGCGGGCAGTCCGTCGGTATGTCCAGGAAGTTGCCCCGCGTGCCGCGGACGACGTTCTCGTGGAACTGCTCCAGGTCCGGGTCCGAGCAGGAGAACCAGCCGGTGCGGCGCAGGTCGCTGGCCACCACCACGGCCTGCAGATCCTCCGCCTCCAAGCCGGGTACACCGGTGACCTCGGCGTACCGGAAGCCGTGGAATGTCAGCGAGGGTTCGAGGACGGTCTCCGCACCGTCGGCCAGGAGGTAGGTGTCGGTGGCGTCGGCCGTGCGCAGCGGCCTGGTGCACAGCTCCTCGTCCTCCAGGACCTCCGCATGCCGGACGGTGACCTCCGTGCCGGCCGCGGTGTCGCGCAGGCGCAGCCGGACCCAGCCCACGACGTTCTGCCCGAAGTCGACGAGCGTACGGCCGGACGGCGACTGCCAGACCTTCAGGGCCGGTAGCACCTCGATGACCCGCACGGGCGGGCCCTCCGGGGCGACGAGCCGGGCCAGGTCCGCCTCCTCCTCGGACAGCACATCCACCGGTCCGTCGGCCGCGCCCGGCGTGAACCGCAGGTCGGTGCGCTGACCCTGGTAGAGATCGTCAGCGACGATGCCGGTGTCCCGGGCCCGCCACTCCTCGTCGGTGCCGAAGACCTCCACCGAGCCGTCGGCATAGCGCACCTCCAACTGCGCGAGCAGGGCCAACCGGTCGCCGTAGAGCGCGCGGTCACCCCACCAGCCGAGGTGGCCGCGGTACCAGCCGTTGCCGAGCACGACCGAGACGGTGTTCTCACCCTCCCTGAGCAGCGCGGTGACGTCGTGGGTCTGGTAGCGCAGCCGGTGGCGGTAGCTGGTCCAGCCCGGGGCGAGGACCTCGTCGCCGACCCGGGCGCCGTTCAGGGACGCGGCGTAGACACCGTGAGCGGTGGCGTACAGACGAGCGGAGACCATGTCCGCCCGCAGCACGACCGTCCGTACGAGTTCCGGAGCAGGCGCGTCCAAGGCGCCATGATGGCGGGGCGTGATGAACCGAGCGGTCCAGTCGTCGGGGTGCAGCAGTCCTGTCTCCACGGTGGCGGGTGCGCTCCAGTCGCTCCAGCGCGTTCCAGAGGCCACCCGGATCCGGATGCTTGACCGGCCGCGTGAGGGGAGGGGCGCGAACGGCCAGGGGACGAGCACCTGTTCGGCCGACTCGACCCGTACCGTCGTGGCGCCGTCCAGCTCCACCTCGTACGCCGTCTGCCGCCAGGCGGGGTCATCGGTGCGGACCTGCCAGGACAGACGGGGTTCCGGGGTACCAACGCCGAGCGCGTCCTCCCGGTGCTCGAACCGGATGGCGACCACCGTGGTGTCGGGTTCCGGACGCTCAAGGCTCATGCCAGCTCTCGTTCCCAGTTGTATGCATCGTTCTACGTTTGAAACGACTCAACCCTGAGCGGAGATGTCCGGCGCGTCAAGGGGAAACGACAGGAAATTCCAAGGGGAGCGACGGGAGGTTCCCAGCGGGCGGACGCCCGGCCGCCCCGACGTCGGTCCGGTGTTCGTCCGGCGTGGATCCGCCCGCCACGCGGTGGGGGCGTGGCGGTTGATCAGGCGCCGGGCGGTGCCGTGCTGCCGCGCGTCACCAGGTGAGGTGTCGACGCCATGACGACAGCGCGGTCACGCCGCTTCTCGATGCGCTCCAGCAGCAGCCGGGCCGCGGTCTCGCCCATCATGGCGCCCGCCTGGTCGACGCTGGTCAGGCTCACGGGGGCGAGGGCGGCGACGGAGGTGTTGTTGTATCCGGCGAGCGAGAGGTCGCCGGGGATGCGCAGGCCGAGCTCGGCGGCGGCCCGGAAGACGCCGGTCGCGGCGACGTCCGCGCCGGCGAAGATCGCGGTGGGCGGGCGGGTGGAGGTGAGCAGTTCCATGGCGCCGCGGTAGCCGCCCTCGTCCGAGTACCCGGAGCGCACCACCCGGGCCAGGTCCGCCAGGCCGTGCCGGGTCATCGCCGCATGGTAGGCGGCCCTGACGTGGTGCTCGGGCCGCTGCTCCCATCCACTGCCCCGCACCGTCGGATGCGAGATGTGGGCGATGTCCCGGTGCCCCAGGCCGACCAGGTGGTCGATGACCAGGTCGACGCCGGCCCCGTCCTGATTGACGACGCAGTCGTACGCCTGCGAGGGGTCGTGGTGGCCGATCACCACCGTCGGCACCTCGGCGGCGATGCGCACGACCTCCGTGCGGGGAACGGCGGGCGCGATCAGGATCAGGCCGTCCATCTGCCGGTCCACCATGGCGTGGATCAGTTTGGTCTGATCCTCCATCTCGGAGGAGACGCTGGAGCCGATGAACAGCGCGTACTCGGTGTTCCGCAGCTGCGCGTCCACCCCCTCCAGCAGATCGGCGTAGAAGGCGTTGCGGATGCTCGCGAGCAGAACGCCGATCGTGTAGGTGCGGCCCCTCATGCCACGGGCGGCGGCGTGCGGGCGGTAGCCCAGCTCGGCCATGGCCGTCTGCACCCGCTCCCGCATCGTGGGGCTCACCCCGTAGGCGTTGCGCAGCACCTTCGACACGGCGGAGGTGGACACGCCCGCGGTGCGCGCGACGTCGGTGATGGTGACCCTTTTCGAGCCGCCTGCCGATTGCATGGGGTCCCCTCCGTGGTCATGCGCCGCTTGCCCTCTTGGTGTTTCCGGAACGTTACCTGCGGATGGCTTGACGGCTCCGGTCCGTTCGCTTCACCCTGTGGGACAGCTCTTCGTAGAACGTTACACGAAAGGTCCTATGGCGGGGCCCACCGGGTGACTGCGGTAAAGCCGGGTCGCCCGGAGCGTCAGAAGTGGTCGATCGCGCCAGAGGGTCTGGAGGCCACTGTCCAATCGTGATCCAGTGTCCAAGCGTCACTGTCGCGAGGTGCCAAACCCCTGGATTGAAACGATTCATCACGCTCGAAACGAAGGAACTTCCCATGAGGTCAACCACTCGCGCCAAGAGAAGGACGGCCGTTGCGGCTGCCGCCGCTCTGCCGCTCCTGCTCAGCGCGTGCAGCGCCGGCTCTCTCGGCTCGTCCAGCGGGGACGGCAGCGCGACGACGATCAAGCTGCTCGTCGACAACGCGCCCGACAACCTCGAGGCCGCCAAGCGGCTGGCGAAGGACTTCGAGGCCAAGAACCCGACGATCAGGGTCAGCGTGGAGACGCGTCCCGGTGGAGTCGACGGCGACAATCTCATCAAGACGCGGCTGCAGACGGGCAGCATGAGCGACCTCTTCTCGTACAACACCGGTTCGCTGTTCCAGCAGATCGACCCGGCGAAGAACCTCACGCCGCTCACCCAGGACCCGTACGTCAAGAAGCTCGACAAGTCCTTCCTCCCGCAGGTCACGGTCAATGACCAGACGTACGGCGTCCCCTTCGGTTCGGCTCTGGGTGGCGGCGTCCTCTACAACAAGAAGGTCTACGCCAAGCTCGGCCTGAACGTGCCGACGACCTGGGCTCAGTTCATCGACAACAGCAAGAAGATCAAGGCCGCCGGCATCGCCCCGGTCATCCAGACCTACCAGGACACCTGGACGTCGCAGCTCCTCGTGCTGGGCGATTTCCACAACGTGTCCGCCGCGGAACCGGACTTCGCGGAGAAATACACCGCCAACAAGGTCAAGTTCGCGAGCGACGCGAACGCCGTCAAGGGCTTCGAGCGTCTGCAGCAGATCCATGACCTGAAGCTGAAGAACTCCGACTTCGCGTCGGCCACGCTCGTCAAGGGCCTGCAGATGCTGGCCACCGGCAAGGGCGCCCAGTACCCGATGCTCTCCACCGTCATCGGCGCGATCAAGACGAGCAACCCGGACCAGTTGAACGACATCGGCTTCTTCGCCCTGCCCGGAGACGACGCCTCGGCCAACGGCCTGACGGCGTGGTTCCCGAACGCCTTCTACGTCCCGAAGAGCACCACCGGGGACAAGCTCACCGCGGCTCGGAAGTTCCTCGCGTTCGCCGCCAGCCCGGCCGGCTGCACCTCCCAGGCGAAGGCGTCGACGCCGACCGGCCCGTACCTGGTCAAGGGCTGCACCCTGCCGGCGGATGTTCCCACCATCACCAAGGACGTGGCGGCGTACTTCACGAAGGGCGCCCAGAGCCCGGCCCTGGAGTTCCTCTCGCCGGTCAAGGGCCCGAGCCTGGAGCAGATCTCCGTCCAGGTCGGCTCCGGCATCACCAGCGCGAAGACGGGCGCGGCCCAGTACGACAAGGACGTCAAGAAGCAGGCTCAGCAGCTCGGGCTGTCGGGCTGGTAGGGAACGGAACCCAGTGCCCCCCGGCTCCGGCAGGAGCCGGGGAGGCACCCGAGAGAGGTCGATCGATGACCACAGTTGCACCGACCAGGCCACCGACGGCCGAACAGCCGAAAGCGGCGACCAGGGCACGTCGGTCCGCCAAGATGCGCAGCGCCTATCCCACCTGGTTCTACCTGCCCGCCGCGGTGATCTACGGGACGCTGTTCCTGGTCCCGACCTTCGCGTCGTTCTACTTCAGCCTGACCAGGTGGACCATCTCCAAGTCGACCTTCATCGGGCTGGACAACTTCACCGAGTTCTTCCAGGAGACCGCCCTCGTCAAGGGCCTCGTCAACACCTTCCTCTACGCGGTCGTCACCTCGGGCCTCAAAGTGGTCCTCGGCCTCCTCCTGGGAATCCTGCTGACCAGCCAGATCCGCGCCCGCGGCTATCTGCGCTCGGTGGTGTTCTTCCCGGTGCTGGTCAGCACCGTGGGCGTCGGCATCACCTTCACCGCGTTCATGGATCCCTCCACCGGCGCGATCAACAAGGCCCTTTCGACGGTCGGAATCGACGGTCCGGGATGGCTGACGGACCCGTCGTTGGCACTGTTCTCGGTGGCCTTCGTCGACGTCTGGAAAGGCGTCGGCCTGGCCACCGTCATCTACATCGCCGGCATCGTGTCCATCCCGCAGGACTACTACGAGGCGGCGAAGATCGACGGGGCGGGCCCGTGGCAGCTGTTCCGCAACGTCATCCTGCCCTTGAGCTGGCCGGCGACCTCGACCGTCATCATCCTGTCGCTCATTGGCGGCCTGCGGTCCTTCGACCTCATCTGGGCCATGACGCGCGGCGGTCCGGGCTTCAGCTCCGACGTGGTCGCCTCCGTCATCTACAAGCAGTACCAGGCGGGCTTCTACGGCCTGTCGACCGCCGGAAACGTCATCCTCTTCCTGGTCGTGACGGCGATCATCGTCCCGTTGTCCCGCTTCCTGGCCCGCAAGGAGGTGGAGCGATGAAGAACCCCGCCCGTACCTGGCTCGCCGTCCTGTCGGTCGCCGTCAGCGTCGTCGTCTTCGTCGTCCCGTTCGCGTTCATCGTGCTCACGGCCGTGAAGGATCCCCAGCAGGCCGCACAGCTCGACTTCTCCTGGCCGCGCAACTTCCAGCTGGTGGACAACCTCGTCCAGGTGGTGCAGGCCCGGGACTACATCCTCATCATCGCCTTCATCAACAGCGTGGTCCTGACCGTCGCCAGTGTGGCGGTGATGGTGGTCCTCGGGGCGATGGTCGCCTTCGTCCTCCAGCGGCGGGTCACCCGATGGACGGGACTGATCAACTTCCTGGTCCTGTCCGGGCTGATCATCCCGCCGGCGGTGGTGCCGACGATCTGGGTCCTTCAGAAGGCCGGCCTGTTCGGCACGCTCCCCGGGCTGATCCTGGTGGAGATCGCGTTCGGCCTGTCCTTCTCCATCCTGCTGTTCCGCGCCTTCATCGCCACCATCCCGCGTGAACTCGACGAGGCCGCCATCATCGATGGCGCGTCCCCCCTGCGGCTGTTCTTCCGCGTCATCTTCCCGGTGCTGCGGTCGGTGATCGTGACAGTGATCGTCGTGCAGTCGGTGGCGGTCTTCAACGACTTCACCAACCCGCTGTACTTCCTGCCCGGCGAACAGAACGCCACCGTCCAGCTGACGCTGTTCAACTTCCAGAGCCAGTACAGCACCAGCTACAACCTGCTCTTCATGGACATCCTGCTCATCACGGTCCCGCCGCTGATCATGTTCCTGTTCTTCAACCGGCAGATCGTGGCGGGCATGACCGCCGGAGCGGTCAAGGGCTAGGCGCTCCGCTGGAATGCCGGTGATGAACCTGCGGGCCGGTGGGGGCTCGTCGCGCCCACGCGGCGGAGCCGCAAATTGTCGCAGCCCCGCGCCCCTTACGGGGCGTGGCACCGCACCGGACTTCACCAAAGCCGCTTAGCCGAACAGACAGGGACCCCGGCAGCGGCTCGAGCCATGCCGGGTGGACCGGAGCCCGGCCCCACCCCCGTCACTCGGGGCGACACGATCCGGCGGAACCGCCGGTCCGGCCCGCATCCGCGCGCCGTGCCGATCTCCCAGGCTCCACGCGCGTCACAGCACTGCCCGAAACAGCCAACGCCGACGGGGATGATCCCCGCCCCTCCACAGCGACACAAAAGCGACACAAAGGAGTCTCGCATGCACGTCCACAACGCCCCTGGGCCACGTCCCGGCATCGGCGCAAGACGCGGCCGGCCCGCACTCGCAGCGGCCCTGGTCGCCTTCCTGACCGTTCTCGGCCTGGTCACCGCCTCTCCCGCCCAGGCGCTCAGCGGTGACCTCCGCATGCACGACCCGAGCGTCATCAAGGTGGGCAGCTGCCACTACGGCTTCTCCACCGGGTTCGAGAACGACTCGCTCAACCCCAGCGGAGCCATCACCATCCGCAGGACGTGCAACGCCACCGCGGCGTCCGGATGGACAAAGGTGGGCAACGTCTGGGAGTCGACCCCGTCCTGGATCACCGACAAGCTCGGCGCGACCCCGCCGAACATCTGGGCCCCGGACATCAAGCACTTCAACGGCAAGTACCACCTGTACTACGCCGGTTCCCGATGGGGCACCAACTACGCGGTGATGGGCCTCGCCACCGCCACGAACATCGAGGGCCCTTGGACCGACCAGGGCATGGTCACGGACGTCAACTACCCGATCGACGCCAACGTCGACTGGGGACCGGACGGGCGGCTGTACATCTCCTGGGGCTCCTGGACCGGCTCCGGCACCTACATGCACGTCCTGGACCAGTCCACCGGCAAGCTGTCCACCACTGACCACAACCTCTGGCGTATCGCCGTCAACATCGAGAACCCGACGATCATGCTCAACGGCGGCTACTACTACCTCTTCGGGTCCAAGGGCACCTGCTGCAGCGGAATCAACAGCACCTACTACACCGTGGTCGGCCGCTCCACCAGCATCACGGGACCGTACCTCGACCAGAACGGTACGGACATGGCCGCCAACGGCGGCACCACCGTCCTGACCGGCGCTTACCCCAAGGTGGCCGCCGGCGGAGCCGACGCCTACGACGACGGCACGTCCAAGTTCCTCGCCTACCACTACTACGACGGCGACAACTCCGGGCGAGAGACCCTCGACATCCGACAGGTGACCTTCGCGAACGGCTGGCCGGTCATCGCCAGCCCGCTGGGGGCCCCGAACAACCACCTGCTGAACCGGAACAGCGCCAAGTGCGCGGACGTCTGGAGCCTGAGCACGGCGGAGGGGGCGGCGGTCAACTCAGGGAACTGCAACTCCGGCGCCAACCAGCAGTGGGTGCCCAGGGCCGTCGGCTCCAACTACAGGCTGGTCAACGTCAACAGCGGCAAATGCCTGCAGATTTCCGGTGCGTCCAAGGCCGACGGAGCGGTGGCCGTCCAGTCGACGTGCACCGGGGGATCGCACCAGCTGTGGAAGAGGACAGCGGTCATCGGCGGCTACGTCACCTTCACCAACGTGCGCAGCGGCAAGTGCCTTCAGGTCGCCGGCGCGTCGACCGCCAACGGCGCGGCACTGGACCAGTCGACCTGCACCGCCGCCGCGAACCAGCAGTGGATGGTCGTCTGACGCGCGGGACAACCGCCGACCGGCGGGGACTCCGGGCGGGCCGGAGCGCACCTCGGCCTGCCTGGAGTCGACACCTGTTGATGCAAGCCTTGGAGAGCGTGTGCCGACCGGCTACGTGGGACGATCGACCCGGTGGATGGTGGCTTCAGCACGCGAGGAGATCGCAGTGTGCGTTCCAGTCATCGGTGATCGACGCATCCCCTGTCGGGTACATCGACGCCCTGGCAGTGGTGTGCGGCCCGCGCTTCGGACGGGGGCGCGGCGTTGACTGATCGGGAACCAAGGGGTTCCGGCGGGATCAGGACGCTGCGTTCGGCGTGGCTCGTCGCCGAACTCGGCGACCGGCCGTTGCGCCGCCGCGGACAACGCTCGCGGCCTGGGGTGAGCTGTGACGCGTGAACTGGTGCTCGGTGTCGACGCGGGACACGCCGTGACCAAGGCCGTGCTGTACGACGCCACCGGCCGAGCGGTGGCGCGGGGCAGCGGCGTACTACCGCTGAAGACCCCGCAACCCCACTGGGTCGAGCGGGACATGGAAGAGGTGTGGCGGGCGGCGTTCCAGGCCATCGCCGCCTGTCTCGCCGAGGTGGGACCGGACGCGGGCCGAGCCGTCGCCGCGGTGGGGCTGGCCGGGCACGGCGACGGCCTGTACGCCGTCGATGGGCAGGGTCGGCCGGTGCGGGCCGCGATCGTGGCAATGGACACGCGCGCCGAACCGATGCTGGAGGAGTGGCGGGGCACTCCGGTGTGGTCCCGCGCCCTGGAGTTGTCGGGCACGGTGCCCTTCGCTGGTTCCCCTGCGGCCCTGCTGGCCTGGCTCGCCCGCCACGAGCCGGGAGTGCTTCAAGAGGCCCGTTGGCTGCTGTCCTGCAAGGACTGGCTGCGCCTACGGCTGACGGGCGCGGTGGCCACCGATCCCACGGACGCCAGTGCCTCGTTCACCGATGTGCGGCGGGGCGGCTATGTGCCGGAGCTGCTCGACCTGTACGGCCTCGGCGCGCTCGCCGGCCTGTTGCCGCCCGTGCTGGCCTGTGACGCGGTGAGTGGAACCGTCACCCGTGAGGCCGCGGCGCTCACCGGGCTCACCGCCGGAACACCCGTCGTCACGGGCGCCCATGACGTCGATGCCGCCGCGCTCGGGATCGGCGGCACGACGCCGGGCGAACTGTGCCTGATCGCCGGGTCGTTCAGCATCAACCAGGTGATCAGCGACCGCCCCGTCGTCGATCCGCGCTGGCAGGTCCGTCACTTCGTCCGGCCGGGGCAGTGGATGACCATGTCCACCTCGCCCGCGTCGGTGGCGAACCTGGAGTGGTTCCTGCGGATCACGGGCGCGCCGGCCGACCAGCGGTACGGCGTCCACGAGGCGATCGGCCGAGAGGTCGAGGCGTGTCTGGGCGGTCCGTCGGAGGTGTTGTTCCACCCGTTCGTCTACGGCTCCCCGCACCCGCATCCCACGTCCGGGACGTTTCTCGGCCTTCGCGGCTGGCACGGCCGCGGCCACTTGCTGCGGGCCCTGATGGAAGGCGTGGTCCTCAATCACCGCTGGCATGTCGACGCGCTCTGCTCGAAGCTGCCGGTCACCGGGGCGGCGGCCCGGCTGACCGGCGGCGCCGCGCAGAGCCCGGTGTGGAGCCAGATGTTCGCGGATGCCCTGCGACGGCCTGTGGTGGTGACCGACGTGCAGGAGAGCGCCGCTCGGGGAGCGGCCCTGCTCGCCGCCACCGCCGTCGGACTGCTCGACGACGTGACGGACCCGCATGCCGGAGCGGCCGTGCTCAGACGTCACGAACCCCGCCCGGACCGGGCCGCCGTACTCGACGAGGCATATGCGCTGTCCCGGGAGGCGTTGGAGGCTCTCGGGCCGGTCTGGGCCCGCATGGACGCGCCCAAGGCCGACGAGTGAGAACGGAGCGAGTCTCCCGCGGAAGGGATCGACTCAGGGATCACGAGAGATCTCGGCACGGCCCGGACCCTACGCCGGGTCGGCTCGTCGTCGCGGCGGTACGGCGACTGGGAGCCCGCGCGGGTGCAGGGGTCGGCCGCGATTTTCACGACGTAGGACAGCAGCCGGGCGAACTCGCCGGCCCTGAGACCGTCGACGCCTTCGCGGTCAAGCCGGTCGGCGTGGTGCAGGTGGGCGAGTAGTCCGGCGGTGAAGGCGCATCGCGGCCGGCGGCCCAGGCGCCCCAGGAGCCGAACATGATCAGGACGAGCCCCGGCCCCGGACGCGAGCCAGCCCTCGGCCACCGCCTCGGCTGACTCACCGGCGTAGAGCCGGGCCAGGTCCTCGTCGCTCGCTCTCGCCATGTCGGCGCGAGCTACCCACGCAGCGAACCGCTGGAGATGGGCGGCGCGGTCGGTGACCAGGTCCGGCCGCAGGTTCGGTCGAGGGACATCAGCCGCCGGCCCGTCTCGCGGCGCGGCAGCCCGCCACCGCCGGGCAGGGCGGCGAGGTGCTCAGGGCGTAGGCCATGGTCGGCGGGCGGCAGCGTCCGCGTGGCAGGAGTGGACGGCCGGTCCGCCTCGCACAGGTGCGCGCGGGCGATGGCGGTGGGGTGGGCCGTCGACAGCCCATGGGTCAGGCGCGTGCCGGATGCCGCGAGGGGCGCGCAGCGGATCGTCGAAGTGGTCGTCGGAGATGCAGGCGAGCAGCGCCGTGGGGACTCCGAGCCGGCCGGGACCGGCGGCGACGTCGGGTCTGTCTGCGGATTCCGGTCTGGCACTCATGCGGGACTCCTCGGAGACGGTGGTGGAGGCGCCCCGCACCCCCTCGCGAGACAGCCTGACGATAGATTCGCAGAAGTTTTCTCGCAAGATGTGTTAACAACGGCGCAGTCTCCTGATAATAATTCGGCCATCGATATCGCGCCCCACACCCCAGGGCCGCGTCCACCCCCTCCCCAGCCGAGCTCAGTCAACGTCCCGACGAGCGGCGCCGCGGCGGGAGCCCCTACGCAGTTTCCAGACCCACCCGCACGAGAGGTCCCTCATGCGATCCACCAGATACGCCCTCATAGCCGGCGCCGCCGCCACCGCTCTCCTCGCCACCGCCTGTTCCGGAGCCGGAGCCGGCGGCAGCGACAGCGGGGGCAAGAGCATCAACGTCCTGATGGTCGGCAACCCGCAGATGGAGGACATCGCGAAGCTGACCAAGAGCACCTTCACCAAGGACACCGGGATCAAGGTCAACTTCACGATCCTTCCCGAGAACGAGCTGCGCGACAAAGTCACCCAGGACATCGCCACCCAGGCGGGTCAGTACGACGTCGCCACCATCGGCGCCTACGAGGTACCGATCTGGGAGAAGAACGGCTGGCTGCACGAGCTGGGCTCCTACGCCGACAAGGACGCGAGCTTCGACAAGAGCGACCTGCTCAAGCCGATGGTGCAGTCGCTGTCCGGCTCCGACGGCAAGCTGTACGCCATGCCGTTCTACGGCGAGTCCTCGATGCTCATGTACAACAAGGACGTCATGAAGGCGAAGGGCATCACGGTGCCCGAACGGCCGACGTGGCAGCAGATCGCCGACATCGCGGCCAAGGTCGACGGCGCCGAGCCCGGCATGAAGGGCATCTGCCTGCGCGGTCTGGCCGGCTGGGGGGAGCTGGGTGCGCCGCTGACGTCCATGGTCAACACCTTCGGCGGCACCTGGTTCACCAAGGACTGGAAGGCGCAGGTCAACAGCGGCGGCTTCAAGGAAGCCACAAAGTTCTACGTCGACCTGGTCCGCAAGCACGGAGAGTCGGGCGCGCCGCAGGCCGGGTTCACCGAGTGCCTCAACGCGCTGAGCCAGAAGAAGGTCGCGATGTGGTACGACGCGACCAGCGCGGCCGGTTCACTGGAGGACCCCGCCTCCAGCAAGATCGCCGGGAATGTCGGCTACGCCTACGCGCCGACCGTCGAGACCAAGAGCAGCGGCTGGCTGTGGGCCTGGGCCTGGGCCATGCCCAAGACCACCAAGAACGCCGACGCGGCCTCGCAGTTCATGCTGTGGGCCTCCAGCAAGAAGTACGAGCAGCTGGTCGGCGAGAAGCTCGGCTGGTCGCGTGTCCCGGCCGGCAAGCGGGCCAGCACCTACGAGATCCCGCAGTACCAGAAGGCCGCCGGATCGTTCGGTGACATCACCCTGAAGTCCATCGAGCAGGCCGACCCGGCCAACCCCGGCGTCCAGCCCAGGCCGACCGTGGGCATCCAGTACGTGGCCATCCCCGAGTTCCAGGACCTGGGCACCAAGGTCACCCAGGAGATCTCCGCCGCCATCGCCGGCAAGACCAGCGTGGACAAGGCGCTCGACGACGGTCAGAAGCTCGCCGAGGAAGTCGCCAAGAACTACCAGTGACCGTCCCTGCCCGGCCGGCCTCCCGCCGGCCGGGCACGGCACCTTTCCCCTACCCGGCCGTCACTGGCGGAGGAACCATCGATGACCACGCTCACCGCACCCCCCAAGACCGCACCACCTCCCGCCCGGACCCAGAAGTCCTCGGGCATCAGCAAATGGAAGCGTCGCATTCCCCTGCTTCCGGCGCTGATCTTCACCATC
The DNA here is from genome assembly GCF_040656035.1 of Streptomyces sp. NPDC050211. Classification (NCBI taxonomy): domain Bacteria; kingdom Bacillati; phylum Actinomycetota; class Actinomycetes; order Kitasatosporales; family Streptomycetaceae; genus Streptomyces; species Streptomyces sp. NPDC050211. Next base: position 20,185 of record NZ_JBFALC010000010.1, on the reverse strand, counting down.
GTCGTCACACAACTGCCGTTCGTGGCCACGCTGATCATCTCCACCTTCCAGTGGAACATCCTCAAGCCGGGCGAGAGGCACTTCGTCGGCCTGTCCAACTTCAAGTTCGTCTTCACCGACGAACGGCTGCGCACGGCGGTGCTCAACACCGTCGTCCTCACCGCGTCGGTGGTGCTCATCAGCGTGATCCTCGGCCTCGGCCTGGCGATGCTGCTCGACCGCCGGTTCGTCGGCCGTGGGCTGGCGCGCACCCTGCTCATCGCCCCGTTCCTGGTCATGCCGGTCGCCGCGGCGCTGCTGTGGAAGCACGCCATCTACAACCCCGACTACGGCCTGCTCAACGGCGTACTCAACGCCGTATACCGACTGTTCGGAGCGGACAACGGCCCCACGGTCGACTGGATCTCCTCCTATCCCATGCCCGCCGTCGTGGTGTCACTCGTCTGGCAGTGGACCCCGTTCATGATGCTGATCCTGCTGGCCGGTCTGCAGGCGCAGCCCGGTGACGTCCTGGAGGCGGCCCGTATGGACGGCGCCTCCGCGCTGGCGACCTTCCGCTTCATCACGCTGCCGCACCTGCGCCAGTACATCGAGCTGGGTGTCCTGCTCGGCACGATCTACGTCGTGCAGACCTTCGACGCGGTCTTCACCATCACCCAGGGCGGCCCCGGCAAGCAGACGACCAACCTGCCCTACGAGATCTACCTGACCATGTTCCGCAAGTACGAGTACGGCGAGGCAGCCGCCGCCGGTGTCGTCGTCGTGCTCGGCGCGATCGTGATCGCGACGTTCGCGCTGCGCACCATCGCGTCGCTGTTCCGCGAGGAGGTGTCCCGATGACCCACGCAGCAGTCGCCGCGCCCGGGGCGAGGTTCAAGAAGTTCCTGCGCCGCAAGGACGACCAGGGCGGTGCGCCGCGCCTTTCGCCGCTGTGGACGTTCGTCGCCTGGCTCGCCACGCTGGCGTTCTTCGCGCCGGTGGCGTGGATGGTGCTCACCTCCTTCCACCAGGAGGCCGACGCGGCGACCAATCCGCCAACCCCCTTCGCCGCCGTCACCTTCGACCAGTACAAGCTGCTGTTCAGCCGGGACATCACCCCGTTTCTCCTCAACTCGGCCATGGCCAGCGTCATTTCCACGGTGCTGGTGCTCGCCCTGGCGGTGCCGGCGGCCTACGCGCTGTCCATCAAGCCGGTCGAGAAGTGGACCGACGTGATGTTCTTCTTCCTGTCCACGAAGTTCCTCCCGGCCATCGCAGCCCTCCTGCCGGTGTACCTGATCGTCAAGGACGCCGGGATGCTGGACAACGTGTGGACGCTGATCGTGCTCTACACCGCCATGAACCTGCCGATCGCGGTGTGGATGATGCGTTCGTTCCTCGCCGAGGTCCCCAAGGAGATCCTGGAGGCGGCCGAGGTCGACGGGGCGGGCCTGCTCACCGTGCTGTGGCGGGTCGTCGCGCCGGTCGCCATGCCCGGACTCGCCGCCACCTCGCTGATCTGCTTCATCTTCAGCTGGAACGAGTTCATGTTCGCCGTGAACCTCACCGCGACGCAGGCCTCCACCGCGCCGGTCTTCCTGGTCGGGTTCATCACCAACGAGGGCCTGTTCCTGGCCCGGCTGTGCGCGGCGGCCACCCTGGTGTCGCTCCCGGTCCTGATCGCCGGCTTCGCCGCACAGGACAAGCTGGTCCGTGGCCTGTCCCTGGGAGCCGTGAAGTGACAGCCGCCGTCATCGAACTCGCCGTCGCGGTCGGCCCGTCGCTGTCCTGCTTCGAGTGCCACTACTGCCGTACCGGCCACAACAACCTCTGCGAACGGTGGGCCGCCCTAGGCGTCACCCACCCCGCGCCGCCGCCGAGTTCGTGGCCGCCCCTGTCGCCAACTGCGCGGTCCTGCCCGACGGCGTGCGCGGGCAAGATCCAGATTCAGCCCGGCCCGGCATCCTCGTGAACGCCCCCCACCGAACGGAATCCGTCATCATGACCGAGCAGATCCGCCGCGTCCTCGTCCGCTCCCTCGATGACATCGCCCTCGAGGAGGTGTCCGCCCCCGTCCCCGGGGACGACGAACTCCTCGTACGCACCACGGTCGTCGGCGTCTGCGGCTCCGACACCCATGCGGCGGCCGGCCACCATCCCTTCATCGACCTGCCCTACCGCCCCGGTCACGAGGCGGTCGGCGTCGTCGCCGCGGCAGGGAAGGGTGCCGAGGACTTCGCGCCCGGCGACCGCGTGATCATCGAGCCCAACCTGTACTGCGGACAGTGCGCGCAGTGTCGCTCCGGCCGCTACAACATCTGCCAGGAGCTGAAGGTCTTCGGCTGCCAGACGCCCGGCGCCATGGCCGACCTGTTCGCCATTCCGGCCGACCGCGTCCACCGCGTCCCCGACGGCATGTCCGACATCGAGGCCGCCCTCGTCGAACCTCTGGCCACCCCCGTGCACGCCGTGGCGAAGGCCGGTGACCTGACCGGCCGCACGGTCGTCGTGCTCGGTGCCGGGCCCATCGGGCTGCTCGTCCTCGCCGCCGCCCGGCACGCGGGCGCCGCGAAGATCGCCGTCACCGATCTGCTGCCGGGCAAGCGGGACCGTGCACTGCGTCTCGGAGCCGACACGGCCCTGCCCGCCGACGCGACCGACCTTGCCGACCAGGCCCGTAAGGCGCTCGGTGGACCGGTCGACGTCGTCTTCGACTGCGTGGCCCGGGAGCAGTCCATGGCCCAGGCCATCGACCTGGTCACCAAGGGCGGCACGATCATCGTCGTCGGCGTCGGAGCCGCAGGCACCACACCGATCCGCCTCGACCTGATCCAGGACCGGGAGATCCGCATCGAGGGCACCCTGATGTACACCGGCGAGGACTACCGCACCGCGATGTCGCTGATCGCCGCGGGCGCCGTGGACACCGCCGAGATCGTCACCGCCACCTACCCTCTGGAGGACGCCGCCAAGGCCTTCGCCGCATCCGTCGACCCCGAGCAGGTCAAGGTACTGGTCACAGTGGACGGACCGTAGCCCACGGCCACGCAGGCATGGACGCGGATCCGCACGTCGTACGCAGCGGCCGCCCCACGAGTGGCCCGAGGTCCGCGAGCCGGACGGGCCCCGACCCGCACCGGCCCGTGTGGGAAACTGCCAGACCGGAGCTACCGGGAAGGAGGGGCGCCGTGACCGCCCGTACGCGACTGTCACAGGCGGCCGTCGAGGAGCGGCGCCAGGCCGTGCTGCGGTACGTCGCCGACCATGGCGAGACCCGCATCGACGACCTCGCCCGGCACTTCGACGTCAGTCTGATGACGATGCACCGGGACCTGGACGACCTCACCGGGCGGCATCTGCTGCGCAAGGAGCGCGGGCGGGCCGTCGCCTTCCCCGCCCTCACCATGGAGACGGCCACCCGCTTCCGTGAGAACAGCGCCCTCGCGGCCAAGAACGCGCTGTGCGCGGCAGTGGCCGGCCGGATCAGGCCGGGCAACACGGTGCTGATGGAGGACTCGACCACCCTGTTCCCCCTGGTCCCGGCGCTGGCGAAGGTGGATCAGCTGCACGTCGTCACCAACTCGGTCGGCCTCGCGCAGCGCCTCGGGTCCGCCGCCCCCGAGGTGAACGTCACTCTGCTGGGCGGCCACTACCGCGGCGACTTCAACTCCTGCACCGGCCCCACCGTCACCCGCGCCCTGTCCCGGATCCGGGCCGACCTCGCCCTGATGTCCGCCACAGCCGTCTTGGAAGGACGCCTCTTCCACCCTCTGAACGACTACGTCGAGGTGAAGCTGGCCATGCTCGCCTCCGCCGAACAGGCGCTGCTCCTGGTGGACCACTCGAAGTTCGGCAAGACCGCCACGTACGCATACGGGTCCGTGGCCGACTACCACACCGTCATCACCGACACCGGCACCCCCGACACGGAACTCGCGGCCATACGCGACCTCGGAGTCCCCGTCGAGACGGTCGAACCCGAAGAGCCCTCTCCATGATCCACACCTTGTTCCAAACGCCCAGCGCCTACCATCCCAGCGACGTCGAGATGGCCGCGCCCGTACCCGCGGTCCAGGCCGTCCTGTTCGACTTCAGCAACACCCTTTTCCAGATGATCGACCTGGAGACGTGGCTGCGCCGGGTCGGCTCCGCCACCGGGCGCCTCGCCCTGCTGGACGAGCCGTGCGCGGTGGCCGGAATTTCCGACCAGTTGCGCGCCGCCTTCCGGCTGCCCTCCGTCGTCGCCCTTCAGGAAGGCCGTGATCTCTCTTCCGAACTGCACCGCCGCGCCATGTGGGGATGGTGGGAGCAGGTGGACTTCCTGCGCGGCGCGGAGGAGGCGGCCTACCGGGAACTCACCGCTCCGGACGCCTGGGTTCCGTATCCCGACACCGAACCGGTCCTGCGCGCCCTGCACCAGCGCGGACTGCGCATCGCCATCGTCAGCGACTTCGCCTGGGACCTGCGCACCCACCTCGCCCACCACGGGCTGGACGCCTTGATCGACACCTGCGTGATCTCCTACGAGCAGGGCCGGGAAAAGCCCGACCCGCAGCTGTTCCTCAAAGCGTGCGCCGACCTCGGTACGGACCCCCGCGCCACCCTCATGGTCGGCGACAACCCGGTCCGCGACGGCGGCGCGGCCGCCTGTGGTCTGCGCACCTACATCCTGCCGGCGGAACACCGCATTGGAGAGCGCGGCCTGACGGACGTGCAGCGGCTCGTGGTCTGACAGCGGTGGCGGTCAGCTGACCGGGGAGGAGGCCGGCAGGTGCTGGTCGGCGGCCCAGGAGGCGAGGATGCGGAGCCGTTCGTGGGTGGGGGAGCCGGGGCCGGCGGTCCAGACGGTGAGGTGCTGGTCGGGGTCGGTGTTGGCGGTGAGGGTGTCCCAGTCGAGGACGAGTTCACCGACGACGGGATGGTTGAGGGTCTTCGTGCCCACGGTGCGGGCGGCGACCTTGTGTTCGCCCCACCACTTGGCGAACTGATTGTCACGCGTGGACAGTTCACCGACCAGCTCGATCAGGCGGGGGTCCTCGGGATATTTCGCGGCCTCCATACGCAGTTGGGCGACGGCGATGTGCGCGGAGGCCTCCCAGTCGGCGTACAGGGTGCGCATGGCAGGATCCGTGAAGATGAGCCGCGGGTAGTTGCGGTGCCGTTCCGGAATGCGGGAGAAGTCGGTGACCAGGGCGGCGGCCAGCGCGTTCCAGGCCAGAATGTCCCCGCGCCGGCCCTGCACGATGGCGGGAGTGGCGGTGAGGTCGTCCAGGACCCGCTGAAGCTGCGCCTGGACCTTCTGCCGGCCGCGGCGCCGGGCGCGGGTGGTGGTCTTGCCCGCGAGCTGGAAGAGGTAGCCGCGCTCGTCGTCATCCAGATGCAGTACGCGGGCCAGGACGTCCAGCACGGGCGCTGACGCCTGCATGCGGCCCTGTTCGAGCCGGGTGTAGTAGTCGGTGCTGATGCTGGCGAGCTGGGCGACCTCCTCGCGGCGCAGCCCCTCCACACGGCGGGGCCTGTCGCTGTCGGGCAGTCCGACCGTGCGCGGGCTCAGCTCGGAGCGGCGCTTCTTGAGGAATTCTCCCAGCTCATTGAGGGGGACGTTGGCGGTCATGCTTCACAGCATGACACCGATTCCACTCCTGAAAGGGGGGAGAATTTACTCCCAGGATGTTCCTCTCCCAGGATGGATCTCTCCGCTTTTCGCGCCTGACCTCGCGTGTGAGGGTCGACGGTGAGCAGCCTTCCCGACCCCGGCTGCGGCTCACCGACCCTCGCACCGAAGGAAGCACCCATGCGCGGAGCAGTCATCTACGCCCCCGGCGACGTGCGCTTCGAGAACCTCGACGACCCGAAGATCGTCCACCCGACCGACGCGGTGATCCGCACGGTGGCCACCTGTGTGTGCGGCTCGGACCTGTGGCCGTACCGCGGCGTGGAACCCATCGGCGACCCGCACCCGATGGGGCACGAGTACGTCGGCATCGTCGAGGAGGTGGGCAGCGAGGTCGCCAGCGTCAGGCCGGGCCAGTTCGTGGTCGGCTCCTTCGCCACCTCGGACAACACCTGCGCCAACTGCCGGGGCGGCTGGCAGTCCAACTGCCTGCACCGCGAGTTCATGAGCACCTGCCAGGCCGACTACGTCCGCATCCCCAACGCCCACGGCACCCTGGTCGCCACCGAACAGCACCCGGACGCCGAGATGGTGCCGAGCCTGCTCGCCGTGTCCGACGTGATGGGCACCGGCTGGTACGCCGCCCTCGCCGCAGAGGTGAAGCCCGGCTCGACGGCTGTCGTCGTCGGTGACGGCGCGGTCGGCCTGTGCGCCGTCATCGCCGCCAAGGAGCTCGGCGCGGAGCGGATCATCGCCATGAGCCGTCATGAGTCCCGGCAGGCGCTGGCCCTGGAGTTCGGCGCCACCGACATCGTGGCCGAGCGCGGCGAGGACGGTGTCGCCCGCGTCAAGGACCTCACCGAGGGGATCGGGGCGGACGCGGTGCTGGAGTGCGTCGGCACCGCCGAGTCGATGCGGCAGGCGCTGCGCTCGGCCCGGCCCGGCGGCAACGTCGGCTTCGTCGGCGTCCCGCACGAGGTGCAGGTCGACGGCCAGGAGCTGTTCTTCTCCCACGTCGGCCTGCGCGGCGGCCCCGCACCCGTCCGCCGCTACCTGCCCGACCTGGTCGACCGCGTCCTGACCGGGCTGATCAACCCCGGCAAGGTCTTCGACCTCAGCCTGCCCCTGGACCAGGTCGCCGAGGGCTACCGGGCGATGGACGAGCGCCGCGCCATCAAGGCCCTGCTCAAGCCCTGAGCGCGGACGCGTCCACACCGGGGCGCTCAGGGCCGGTGCGGCCCACGGACCGGAACCACCAGCACCACCCCCACTCACTCAAGGACCGACCATGACGACCTTCGCCCTTGTCGGCGCGGGCCCCGGCCTCGGGCTCGCCACCGCTCGCCGCTTCGGAGCCGCGGGCCACACCGTCGCCCTCATCGCCCGCAACGCGGAAAAGCTGGACGACCTGACCGCCGACCTCGCCCGTGACGACATCCAGGCGCGCGGGTTCCCCGCCGACGTCCTCGACCTCGAGTCGCTGACCGCGGCCCTGTACGCGGCTGCGGCCGCCCTGGGGCCCATCGAGATCCTCCAGTACAGCCCGGTGCCGCGCGCCGACTTCATGAAGCCGGTCCTCGACACGAGCGCCGACGACCTCGACGCCCCCCTCGCCTTCTCCGTCAAGGGCCCCGTCGCCTGTGTGAACGCCGTCCTGCCCGGCATGCGTGCCCTCGGCCGCGGCACCGTGCTGTTCGTCAACGGCGCCAGCGCCGTACGCCCCAACCCGAACGTGGCCGGCACCTCGATCGCGTTCGCCGCCGAGAGCGCCTACGCCCGCACCCTGCACGACACGCTCGCCGGGGAGAACATCCACGCCGCGCAACTGATCATCCCGGGCGCCATCCGGCCCGACGCCGAGCACAGCAGCCCCGAGGTGCTGGCACAGCGGCTGTACGACATCCACCAGCAGCGCGACGGCTTCCGCCACTACTCCGAGCCTCTGCCCGACTAGTTACAGGACGCCCCCGTGAACCCGGGCTCCGGCCGCCACCACATCACCCGGCAGGACAACCGCCATGAACATCTGGCTCACGCTCAACGGCCACCGTATCGCCGCCACCCTGAACGACAGCCCCACCGCCCGCGACTTCGCCGCCCAGCTGCCCTTCACCCTGTCCGTGCGCGACTTCCACCAGGCCGAGAAGATCGCCGACCTGCCCCAGAAGCTGTCCACCTCCGGCGCCCCGGAAGGCGCCGCCCCCAAGGCAGGTGACCTGGCGTACTACGCCCCCTGGAACCAACTCGCCACCTACTACCGCGACGTCCCCTACGCGCCCGGCGTGGTGCCCCTCGGGCATATGGCCGACGGCGGCGCCGAGCAGCTCGCCACCGCCGACGAGATCACCATCGAAGCCGCGCCCTGACCAGCCGCCGAAGACGTGGCCGCGCCGTCCGCTGTCTGCCGTGACGGCTTCACTCGCCACCATGATCCGCCGATTTCCACGCAAGGAGAGACCACACGTATGCCTGCCGCGTCCGGGACCACCCCCGGCAAGCTCCCCTTCGTCGTCTGGGTGCTCGCCGCCGGCACGTTCCTGATGGGGACCACCGAGTTCGTCGTCGCCGGACTGCTGCCGGAGTTGGCCGGTGACCTCGGAGTCAGCGTCTCCCACGCCGGACTGCTGATCACCGCCTTCGCCATCGGCATGATCGTCGGTGCTCCGACCATGGCCATGGCGACCCTGCGCCTGCCTCAGCGCCAGACGCTGATCCTGGCCCTGTCGGTGTTCTGCCTCGGACATCTGGTCGCCGCCCTCAGCTCGTCCTTCACGATCGTCCTCATCGCCCGCGCCGTCACGGCCCTGGCCACCGGAGCGTTCTGGTCCGTCGGCTTCGTCGTCGCCACCACCGCCGCAGGCGCGCACAACGCCACCCGCGCGACAGGCGTCATGATCGGTGGCCTGACCCTGGCCAACGTCGTCGGCGTGCCGATCGGCTCCTTCACCGGCCAGTTCACCGGCTGGCGCGGACCCTTCTGGGCCCTGGCCGTCCTCTCGGGGCTCGCCGCCGTGTTCATCGGCCGCTTCATCCCGGCCCAGGAGCAGCGCGTCGAGCTGTCCATCCGGGCCGAGGTCCGGGCTCTGCGGCAAGGCCGGCTGTGGCTGGCGCTCGGTTCCGCGATGCTGATCATGGGTGGCGTTCTGGCGACGTACACCTATGTCACGCCGCTGCTGACCGACCGTGCGGGCGTCCCAGCGGGCGCCGTACCGCTCGTCCTCATCGCGTTCGGCGTCGGCGCCCTCGGCGGCACCACCATCGGAGGCCGCCTGGGCGACCGACGTCCGATGGCCACCACCATCACGGCCGCCGCGGCCACCGCCCTGGTCCTGCTCCTGATGATCCCGCTGTCCGCCAACCCGGTGACAGCCACGCTCCTCGTCTTTCTCATGGGCCTGGCCGGCTTCACGGTCAACCCGGTCGTCACCGCCCTCGCCATGCGCTTCGCGGGCGATGCCCCCACCCTCACCTCGGCGCTGACCACCTCCGCCTTCAACACCGGCGTCGCCGCCGGATCGGCGATCGCCGGTACGGCCCTGGACTCCTCCCTCGGCCTGACCGGCCCGCCCCTGGTCGGCACGGTCATCGCCGCGCTCACCATGCTCCCGCTGATCGCCCTCGCCGTCCACGGCACTTCTCACAAGGGCCGGATCGTGGCCCGGAGCGGCGCTTCGGCGGACGTGCGACGCGACGAACCCGCGCAGGTGCCGTCGCAGTACTGACGCATGCCCGGATCCGTCCAGCCGGAGTCTGCCGGAATCCGGCGACTCCCCGAACTGATGAGGACAACACGACGTGAATCCCACGTACGACTTCACCGGCCAGGTCGCGCTCGTCACCGGGGCCGGCGCCGGTATGGGGCTGGCGACGGCACGCGCGTTCGCCGCGTCCGGAGCCGCCGTCGCCCTGACCGACATCGACGAAGCCGCATTGAACACAGCCGCGAAGGAACTCACCGACGCCGGCCATCAAGCCCTCGCCCTCACCTGCGACGTCAGCGACGAGGACCAGGTCGCCGCCGAGGTCGACCGTACGGTGGAGACCTTCGGCCGCCTGGACATGGCCTACAACAACGCCGGCATCCAGATCCCGCCCAGCGACGCCGCCGACGAACCCGCCGAACGGTTCGACCGCGTCAACGCCATCAACCTCCGCGGCGTATGGGCCTGCATGAAGCACGAGCTGCGGCACATGCGCGCCCAGGGCAGCGGCGCCATCGTCAACTGCTCCTCCCTCGGCGGCCTGGTCGGCCTCCCCGGCCGCGCCTCGTACCACGCCTCCAAACACGGAGTCATCGGCCTGACCACCAGCGCCGCCCTCGAATACGCCCCACGCGGCATCCGCGTCAACGCCGTCTGCCCCGGCACCATCGACACCCCCATGGTCAGCGACATGATCGCCAAGGGGGAGCTCGACCGCGCCGAGGCCGAGGCCAACCAGCCCATCAACCGGCTCGGCACCGCCGAGGAAATCGCCCAGGCGGTCCTGTGGCTGTGCAGCCCCGGGGCGAGTTTCGTCGTCGGCGTCGCCCTCCCCGTCGACGGCGGCTACGTCGCCCGCTAGGGACAGCCGCCGTACGAAAGAGAGAGCTCAGAGAGACACCATGGAATTCATCAAGCAGCAGCCCAGCAGCAAGGCCCCGGCGGTCTGGTTCACCGGCGACGTGTGGTGGGACGTCATCGTGGCAGGCCAGGAGCCGTCCCGGATGCGCGCCAACCTGGTCCGCTTCGCACCGAGCGCCCGAACCCACTGGCACTCCCACGCCCTGGGCCAGACCCTGCACATCGTGTCCGGCGTCGCCCTCATCGGCACCCGGGACGGCACCGTCTTCGAAGCCCACCCCGGCGAGACCGTCGCGTGTCCGCCGCACGAAGAACACTGGCACGGAGCCGCCCCGGACCGGTTCATGGAGCACATCGCCCTGTGGGAGGGCACAGACGACGGCACCCCCGAGACCGCCTGGGCCGAGCCGGTCACCGACCAGCAGTACAACGGCCCCCGCACCACCCACAACCAGTAACCCCGGCTCGCTAAGGGGGGAGGAAAGTCTCCCTGCCGCCAACGTTGCCGGTGGTGCAAGACTCCACGTGCGACCAGTCGCCGCTGCAGAAGCGCGTGGTTGCCCGGTTCCCGCGGTGACGACGATCCAGTCTCCCGTCCCGCTGCTGTGTACGGCCGATCCGTCCGCGATACGAAGGCGTACGTATGTCTACCCAACTCCCTGAGTCTGCCGCTCCACCCCCCACCGGAGCCGGCGAGTCTTCCGTGGCGCCCTCTCGGCGCACGTTCATCGCCACCAGTGCCGCGGTCGGCGGTGCCGTCGTGGCCGGAGGGGCCTTCATCTCCCTCCCGGAGGAGGCGGGCGCCGCGGGGGCGTCGCCCTCCAGCCGCGTCGCTCTGACGGTCAACGGCACCCGCCGGACCGTGACGGTCGACAACCGCACGTCGCTGCTGGACCTGCTCCGCGAGCACCTCGGCCTCACGGGCTCGAAGAAGGGCTGCAACGCCGGAGCCTGCGGTGCGTGCACAGTCCTGGTCGACGGGCAGCGGCACAACGCCTGCCTCACGCTCGCGGTGCGACTGGAGGGCGCCGAGGTCACCACGATCGAGGGCCTGGCCGACGGCGATCAACTCCACCCGCTCCAGCAGGCGTTCATCGACGAGGACGCCTTCCAGTGCGGCTACTGCACCCCCGGCCAGATCGTCTCCGGCGTCGGCTGTATCCAGGAAGGCCACACCGGCTCCCCGGAGGAGATCCGGGAGTGGATGAGCGGCAACATCTGCCGCTGCGGCTGCTACGTCAAGATCGTGCGCGCGGTCGAACAGACCGCCGCCCGGAAGTAAGGAGCGGCCCACCATGCACCCCTTCTCCTACACCCGGGTCTCCGACACCCGCGAGGCAGTCAACGCCGGTCGCCGCGGCGGCCGTTACATCGCCGGCGGCACCACCCTGGTCGACCTCATGCGCGAGACCGTCGAACGCCCCGAGAACCTCGTCGACATCAGCGGCCTGCCACTGCGCGAAATCACCGTCACCGAGCGGGGCGGGCTGCGCATCGGCGCCCTGGTGAGCATGACCGAGACCGCCGCCCACCCCAAGGTGCGTTCCCTGTTCCCGGTCATCTCCGAGGCGCTGGAACTCAGCGCGTCGGCCCAGCTGCGGAACATGGCGACCATCGGCGGCAACATCATGCAGCGCACCCGGTGCACGTACTTCCGGGACGTGACCGCCGACTGCAACAAGCGCGAGCCCGGCTCGGGCTGTGCCGCCCTGCACGGCGTCAACCGCACCCACGCCATCCTCGGCACCTCCGACACCTGCGTGGCCACCCACCCGTCCGACGTCGCCGTGGCCTTCGCCGCCCTGGAGGCCCGCGTGCACCTGCTGGGCCCGGACGGGGCACGCCAAGTGCCCTTCGCTGACTTCCTGTTGCGGCCCGGAAGCACCCCACAACGTGAACAGGCCCTGCGCAAGGGCGAGTTGATCACCGCAGTGGAGATCTCCGCTCTGCCGCGCCCGCTCAGGTCCGGCTATCTGAAGGTGCGTGACCGGCAGTCGTACGAGTTCGCCCTCACGTCGGCGGCCGTCGCGCTGCATGTACGCGGCGGGGTGATCCGCGAGGCCAAGGTCGCCGCCGGGGGAGTGGGCACCGTGCCCTGGAAGCTGCCCGCCGTCGAGCGACACCTCGTCGGTGAACGCCCCTCGGGGGCCCTCTGGTCGGCCGCTGCCGCGAAGGCGGCGGACGGCGCCCGTCCCCTTCAGCACAACCGGTTCAAGGTCGAGCTGCTCAAGCGCACTGTCGAACGCCAGCTGCGCGTCGTAGGAGGTACCAAGTGAGCCCCCAGCCGCAGGCAGCCGTGGGTGCGCCGCTGTCCCGGGTGGACGGGCGGCTCAAGGTCACGGGCGAGGCGCAGTACGCCGCCGAGTTCGACATCGACGGGGCGGTGCACGCGGTCATGATCGACGCGAGCATCGGCCGCGGCCGGATCACCGGCATCGACACGGGTGACGCCGAAAAGGTCCCGGGCGTGCTGCGGGTGATCCATCACGGCAACGCGCCGACGCTGCCGTACCGTGACAACTCCGGCTCCAACAACCCGCCCGGGCGCAGGCTTCGGGTTTTCCAGGACGACCGGGTGCTCTTCCACGGCCAGCCGGTCGCCGTCGTCGTGGCCACGACCCTGGAGGCCGCGCAGCACGGGGCGAGTCTGGTCAAGGTCGAGTACGACGCCCAGCAGTCCTCGACGGACCTCGCCGAGGCCGAGCCGGGCGAGCCGACGAACTACGCGCGCGGTGACGCGGAAGCCGGCCTGCGCGAGGCTGCCGTGCGCCTGGACCTGACCTACCAGCTGGCGCGCAACCATCACAACCCGATGGAGCCGCACGCCACCATCGCCCGCTGGGACGGCAACAAGCTGACCGTGTGGGACAAGACGCAATGGGTGATGGGCACCCACGACGAGCTTGCCGCCGTGTTCGACCTGCCCGCGGATGCGATGCGGGTCATCAACCCGTTCGTCGGCGGCGGTTTCGGCAGCGGGCTGCGCTGCTGGCCGCACACCACCGTCGCCGCCCTGGCCGCGCGGGTGACGAAGCGCCCGGTCAAGCTGGTGCTCAGCCGCCGGCAGATGTACTTCGGCGCCGGATTCCGGCCGGCGTACGAGTACCGACTGCGCCTCGGCAGCGACCGGCGCGGTCGGCTGACCGCGGCCATCCACGGCATCGACGCCGAGACCTCCTCGTACGAGACGTTCACCGAGGCCATCATGGGCGCGGGGCAGATGACCTACAGCATGCCCAACGTCAGCCAGGCGTACCGGCAGGTGCCGCTGGATGTGAACACCCCGATCTGGATGCGCGGCCCCGGCTTCGCCACGGCGTCGTTCGCGATCGAGTCGGCCATGGACGAACTCGCGGACCGGCTCGACATCGACCCCATCGAGCTGCGGCGGCGCAACGAACCGGACGAGGACGAGTCGAACAACCTGCCGTTCTCCACCCGCCGGCTGCGCGAGTGCTACACGGTCGGTGCCCGGGAGTTCGGCTGGCACCGTCGCTCGTCCCGGCCGCGTTCGCGGCGCGAGGGCGACTGGCTGATCGGTCTGGGCATGGCCACCGGTGTGTACGACCCCGGGCGTTTTCCCGCGGAGGCCCGGGTCCGCCTGGATGCCGACGGCACCGCTGTGGTCGAGTCGGCGACCAGTGACATGGGGCCGGGCACCTACACCTCCCAGACCCAGGTGGCCGCCGACGCGCTCGGGCTGACCATGCGCACGGTGACCTTCCGGCTCGGCGACTCGCTGTATCCGCAGACCGGCCCGCACGGCGGCTCGGCGACCATGGCCAGCGTCGGCACCGCCGTCGTCGACGCCTGCGACCAGGTGCGGCAGCAGGCGATCAAACTGGCCGTCGAGGACCGCGATTCGCCGCTGTACGGGGTGGACGCCGGCGATGTGGTGGTGCGCGGCGGCCGGCTGCATGTGCAGGGCAACCCGGCGCGCGGTGAGACGTACCAACGGCTGCTGGCCCGCAATGACCGCACCCACCTCGAAGCGGACGGCTCGTACACCGGGCCGCCGACTCCCGCGCGGCGCTCTTACCACGCCTACGGCGCGGTCTTCACCGAGGTAGGCGTCGACGCGACCCTCGGTCTGGTACGGGTGCGGCGCATGCTCGGCGTGTACGACGCCGGCCGCATCATCAGCCCCAAGCTGGCGGACAGCCAGGCGGTCGGCGGGATGGTCGGAGGCATTGGCGCGGCCCTCCTTGAGCACACGGTCACCGACCACCGCGACGGCCGGATCGTCAACGCCAACCTCGCCGACTACCTCGTCCCCGTCAACGCCGACATCCCCGGGGTCAGGGCGATCTACCTGGAGGGCGAGGACAACGACGGCAACGCGCTCGGCGTCAAGGGGCTCGGCGAGGTCGTCCAGGTGGGTGTGGCGGCCGCGATCGCCAACGCGGTCTTCAACGCCACCGGCCGACGGGTGCGTGAACTGCCCATCACCGCCGAGGCATTGCTCTGACCCCAGCACCCCACCGGCCGGTCCGGCAGCCGGCTCCCCGTCCGGTTGCCGGACCTACCAGGGCCGCCGCCGCCCATGCGCTCCCCGTCGGCGCGGCGGCGGCCCGCCCCACTCCCACCGCGAGCCACGGAGAACTACGGCCATGCTGAACATCGCGGAGACACTGCACCGTTGGTGCCGCGAGGGCCGCCCCTTCGCCCTGGCCACCGTCGTCGACGTCACCGGCAGCGCCCCTCTGCCCACCGGTACGTCGGTCGCGGTGGACACCGACGGCAACGCGGTCGGCAGCATCTCCGGCGGCTGCGTCGAAGGAGCCGTCTACGAGCTGTGCCGGCAGGTGCTGCGCGACCAAGGTGCCCCTCAGCGCGCCTGGTTCGGATACTCCGACGACGATGCCTTCGCCGTCGGCCTGACCTGCGGCGGCGAACTCGACGTCCTCGTCCGGCGCGTCGATCCCGCCACCGACCCCCATTTCGGCGCCGCCCTGGACGACATCGTCCAAGGCAGGCCGACTGCCGTGGCACAAGTCGTTGACGGCCCCGACGACCTGGTGGGCCGCACGCTGTGTGTCCTCGCGGACGGCACCGCCTCGTACGGAACCCTGGACGGAGGGCCGACGGACCGCGCGGTGACCGCCCAGGCGGGCGCCCTGCTCCGGTCGGGACGTACCGCCCGGATCGAGCTGGGCTCAGACGCCGCCACCTGTCCGGACCGGCTGTCCGTCCTCGTCCACGTGGCCGCGTCCCGCCCCCGCATGCTGATCTTCGGCGCCGTCGACTTCGCGGCCGCGCTCAGCCGTGCCGGGGCCTTCCTGGGCTACCGGGTCACCGTGTGCGACGCCCGTCCCGTCTTCGCCACCGAGGCACGCTTTCCGCATGCCGACGAGGTCGTGGTCGACTGGCCCCACCGCTACCTGGAGCACACGGCCGTGGACGCCCGTACCGCCGTCTGCGTCCTCACCCACGACGCCAAGTTCGACATTCCCCTACTGCGCCTCGCCCTCGATCTGCCCGTCGGCTACGTCGGGGCCATGGGATCGCGGCGCACCCACGCACAGCGCCTTCGCCTCCTGCGCGAGGCGGGCCTGTCCGACGAACACTTCGCCCGCTTGCACTCCCCGATCGGCCTGGACCTGGGAGCTCATACACCTGAGGAGACGGCCGTCTCCATCGCGGCGGAGATCATCGCCTCCGCCAACCTCGCGAGCGGCATGCCCCTTTCCCGGGGAGCGGGCCCGATCCACCGTCCGGTGCCCGTCCTGCCCGCCCCGGCCGACGGCCGGCCCGGGCTCGACGAGGCAGCCGCACACGCCGGTGTGGGACGGGGCACGGGCTCCGGGTGATCCGGTGGTGAGGCGACAGTCGCCGAGCTGGGCCGCATGCCCTCACTGAGCCGGCGGCTGTTTCTTCCGAGTAACACTCGGAGTCGTTGCCGCCAGTTCGGCCGCTCAACCGTCTAATCTTGCGAGGCTCGAACTTTTGATCTAGCGATGCTGGAAGGAAACCGTGTGAGCGGGAACTTGGTGCGGGGCTTAGCGGTGGCCTCTGCGACTGCGGTCACCACTGTCGGCGCCGTTGCGGGAGCTGCCCAGAGCAGCACCGGCCAGTCGGTGAACGGCACAGAGACGACAGCGAGCGACTCGACCCTCCTCGCGGACTTGCCGGCGGGGCAGCAAGTTCAGGTGCAGACGGCCGCTCTGGCTCAGCAGGCCGACTCGCAGGCCATCGCCGCGGACAACAGCGCAAGGAAAACCGCGGCGGAGACGGCCCGTAAGCAGGCCGCGAACGCGGCGATCGCCAAGCAGAAGGCAGCCCAGCAGCAGGCCCTCAATGACGCCAAGGAGCGCCAGGAGGCGCGGCAGAAGGCCAGTCGATCGTCGACGGACTCCTCGTCGACGGACTCCTCGGAGACGGACAACTCCAGCATCGCGACGCAGTCGTCGTACACCACTGCCCAGGTCCGGGCTATCGCGCAGCAGTTGGTGCCCAGCGATCAGTTCCAGTGCTTCAGCAACATCGTGGACCACGAGTCCGGCTGGAATTACAAGGCGGTCAACCCCTCTTCCGGGGCCTACGGTCTCGTACAGGCCTATCCCGGCTCCAAGATGTCGTCTGCCGGAGCCGACTGGCAGACCAATCCGGCCACGCAGATCAAATGGGGCCTGAACTACATGAACGACCGCTATGGCAGTCCCTGCGACGCCTGGGCTTTCTGGCAGGCCAACGGCTCCTACTGAGCCGATGCCGTTGAGGTCGCTCAACCCTGCGCAGCTCCTCACCGTTCTGCGGTGAGGAGCTGCCCCATGTGGGTCAGGCCGCACCTGGCCAAGGGCGTTGGCACGGATGCTGCCGGCCAACCCCGCGCAGGTGTCAGCGATCACGGGGGAGCGGTCGCTGGTGGTCACTGCGGCAGGATCATCTTGCGGAGCAGTTCGAATTCGGCGCGACCAGACAGCTGCCTCTTGATTTTCTTGATCCTGTTCACGGCGCCCTCCGTGCTGCCGGGCTCCAGCGGAGGGTGAGCCCGGCGGTGACGGTATCGAGGTCTCCGGTCAGTCCGCAGGCGAAGCCGGTCAGGCCGGGCAGGTTCGTGGCGAGGGCCCGTCCGTCAGCACAGTGGCATAGCGGTGGCCACGCTTGATTGCGGCGGGCGAAGCTGACACCTGGGCTCTGCTTGCGGGCCCAGGGTCTGCGGCCGCAGTCGCAGAACACTGCTTCGCCGCCCTCCGTGACCGCGTCGGTGGTGCCGATGACTCACATGCTGCCCGCACCACCGAGTTCCCCATGAGTCGTGTCGGCGCGCGCCCTGACTGGGGGGTACTGACAGAGCTTCCCACCTGCGGTGGCCTCGCGGTTAGCCTCGACGACATGACCAGAACCAGTTCTTCCGTATCCGGGCCGTCGCGTCGAGCGCGTCGGGGTCTGGTGCTCTCGCTGGCCATGACCTTCGTGTGCGTCGTGACAGCCTGTAGCAGCGATTCGGAAGGGACAGCTGCACAGAGCGTCACGCCTGCGAGTTCCTCGTCGTCCAGCGATTCGGCGTCCGCTGCGGCCTCCTCCTCACCCGGCTCCGAGCAGTCGTCGAGCGACGGGACGCCGATCCGCGTCACGATGGGCGGCACGGTGCTGATGGGCCGGCTCTCTGACAACGCCACCGCTCGGGACCTGATCGAAAAGCTCCCGGTCACCGTGGAGTTCAGCGACCACCAGAACATGGAGAAGACCGGGCCGCTGCCTGAGGAACTGTCCACGGAGGGCATGCCCGAGGGAGAGGACCCTCGCCCCCGGGACATCGGCTACTACGCTCCGGGGGGCGACCTCGTCTTCTACTACGGCGACGTGGGCTACCACGACGGCATCCTGAGGATCGGTCAGTTCGACGGAGACATGGATGCGATCGCCGACCAGGAGGACGGCTTCACGGCGAGGGTGGAGCTGGCCGACTGACCGTCACTTGTCGAGGGCTCAGGTCCTCACGGCCTCTGCGTTAGTCGTGGAGGTCCCGCTGGTACCGGCGGCGGCCCACCTGCTCAGGTGAGCCAGCTTGACGGCCGTCGACGTATCCGGTCCGGCGCTGTAGACGATGATCGAGAGTCCTTGGTCGGCCTGCACATCAAGGGTCTCGAAGGCAAGGGTGAAGTCTCCGACGACCGGATGATGGAACTGCTGCACTCCGGTGTGGTGCGCACGCACCTCGTGGTGAGCCCACACTTCACGGAAGACCGGGCTCCTGGTCCGGAGTTCGTCGATCAGAGCGGTGAGCGCGGGATCGAGCGGGGTGCGTCCCGCTTCGGCGCGGAGGGCCGCCGCCGTGACCCGGCAGGCGAGGTCCCAGTCGGGGCAGAACGACTGGGCACGGTGATCCAGAAAGACGAAGCGAGCCAGGTTCGGCGGCTGGCAGGCGCTGTCGAACGGCGTGACGTACAGAGCTCTCCCGAGCCCGTTCGCCGCGATCAGGTCCTGCCGCGTGTTCTGTACGACAGCCGGCACGTGCAGTGCGTCAAGGATCCGTTGCACCGATGCCCGGACACGGGGAGCGGGCGCGGACCGGCGCGGAGCGGGTGCCGTGTGGCCGCGCGCGAGATCGAACAGATGGTCTCGCTCGGCGGCCGTGAGCCGGAGAGCACGAGCGAGCGCGTCGAGCACGCTGTCCGACGCGCCCCGGATCCTTCCGCGTTCGAGACGCGTGTAGTAGTCGACGCTTACGCCTGCCAGGAGCGCGACCTCTTCGCGGCGCAGACCGGGAACCCGGCGTTCTCCTCCCAGACCGGTCAGCCCGACCTGTTCGGGCGTGATCCTCGCACGCCTAGTGGTGAGGAAGCTGCGAACCTCGTCCTGCCTGGTCATCGGGTTCGCCTTTCGTCAGCGGATCGGACTGTGCTTCCGTTCATGGGTCTGCCGCGTCGCCTGTCGGACATGGGTCACCCAAGCTGGCATTTGCCTTTGTTTCTCGTAAGGGAAGAATTCCTTCCTGGGATCAGCGGATCCAGGGAGAAAACCCTCCCCCTCAGCCGCCGTGTGACAGCAACGCCGGGCAGATAGCCTGGCCGTTCATGTGAACTCGCAACGGATTCCGTCCCTCGGCTGGAGCACGCGATGCCGCATGGGGTGTCGGAACGCAACCGATTGGCGATGGGGGAGGGGCCACGTGCTCATCGATACCTACGGCCGAGTGGCCACCGACCTGAGGGTCTCGCTGACCGACCGGTGCAATCTGCGCTGCACCTACTGCATGCCCGAGGAGGGCCTGCAGTGGCTGGCCAAGCCCGACCTGCTCACGGACGACGAGATCGTCCGCCTGATCGACATAGCCGTCACCTCCCTGGGCATCGAGGAGGTCCGCTTCACCGGCGGCGAGCCGCTGCTGCGCCCCGGCCTGGTCGGCATCGTCGAGCGAGTCGCCGCCCTCGACCCCCGCCCCCAGATGTCCCTGACCACCAACGGCATCGGCCTCCAGCGCACCGCGAGTGCCCTGAAGGCGGCGGGCCTGGACCGGGTCAATGTCTCGCTGGACACCCTGCGCCCGGACGTCTTCAAGACCCTCACCCGCCGCGACCGCCACCACGACGTCATCGAGGGCCTGCATGCCGCCCGCGCGGCGGGCCTGACCCCGGTCAAGGTCAACTCGGTCCTGATGCCGGGCCTGAACGACGACGAGGCCCCCGACCTGCTGGCCTGGGCCGTGGAGCACGACTACGAGCTGCGGTTCATCGAGCAGATGCCGCTGGACGCCCAGCACGGCTGGAAGCGCGACGGCATGATCACGGCCGGGGACATCCTGGCCTCGCTGCGCACCCGCTTCGCACTGACCGAGGAGGGCGACGAAGCCCGCGGCTCGGCGCCGGCGGAGCGCTGGCTGGTCGACGGCGGCCCGCACCGCGTCGGCGTCATCGCCTCGGTCACCCGCCCCTTCTGCGCGGCCTGCGACCGTACCCGCCTGACCGCCGACGGCCAGGTCCGCACCTGCCTGTTCGCCCGCGAGGAAACCGACCTGCGCGCCGCCCTGCGCTCCGACGCCCCCGACGAGGAAATCGCCCGCATCTGGCGCCTGGCCATGTGGGGC